>JBILNH010000170.1:0-5243 GCA_044375095.1 Crocinitomicaceae bacterium | reverse complement strand
TGACGGGTAATCTGGGTGATGTAATGAAGGAATCAGCAGTGATTGCCTTGGAGTTTCTGAAATCGCACAGTTCGTGGTTGGATTTAGATCAAGAAGTATTTGATCGCCATAATGTCCATATTCATGTCCCTGAAGGCGCCACACCAAAAGACGGTCCAAGTGCAGGGATTACCATGTTAACCTCATTGGCTTCGTTGTTTACGCAACGCAGGGTAAAGAAACAGTTGGCGATGACTGGGGAAATCACGTTAAGAGGAGAGGTGCTTCCGGTAGGTGGTATAAAAGAAAAGATCCTAGCGGCAAAGCGCGCTGGAATAAAGGAAATTGTATTGTGCGAGAAGAATAAAAAAGATGTGGAAGAAATCAAACAATCTTATTTGAAAGGATTGAAATTTCACTACGTTTCACTGATGAAAGAAGTGTTAGATATCGCACTTACAAAAGAGAAAGTAAAAGACGCTGTAAAAGTCCATTAAAAAGTTAAGGCGTATTGCGTTCCGTTTTTTGAAGTTGACTTCACTAATGTACCATCTAATTGATCAGCAAGGTTGTCGATAAGCATCATTCCAAGTGATTTGTCTTTTTCTTTGTTTTTGGTTGTAATTCCATTGCCATTATCCGAAATTTCAATGCGTTGTTTGCCATTTTTAAGCGCATGCATTGAACAACTCACCTTGCCTTCATTTCGATTTTTAAACCCGTGTTTTAGTGAATTGGTAACGATTTCATTGACAAATAATCCGAGAGGAACGGCTTTGTCGATTGAATAGTGTAAGTTTTCAATCTCAATGTTTATCGCAATATTTTGATCCGGTGATTTGTATGAATTCACAATCTCATGAATGAGGTTTTGAATGTATTCTGAGAAATCGATCAAGGATAAATCACTTGAGCGATAGAGCAAGTCATGAACTGTTGCCATTGATTTAATCCGCTGTTGGCTATCGAAAATGGCACTTTTAAGTCGTTTATCATCGAACAGTGCCGCCTGAAGATTTAACAAGCTTGAAATAACTTGTAAATTGTTTTTTACCCGGTGATGAACTTCTTTTATTAATATTTCCTTTTCTCTAACATTATTTAAGATGACTTCTTGTGCAGATTTTTGTTCCGTAATATCTTGAGCGATTCCCTCTATTTTAAAGACCCGATCGTGTTCATCTTTCACGGGTCGTCCTGTTTCTTTGATCCATTTAGATGTTCCATCAGCAAACTCAATAAACCGCTCGAGGGAATATGTTTCGCCTCTTGTAATGGCATTCTGTATTAGTTTATGCCAATATTCGCGTTCTTGAGGTGTTAATTGTTCGACAAATGCATCGTTTAAGTCTATGCCTTTGATGGTTGTGCTTATTTGGTAGATTGCGTACATTTCATCGGACCAAAACAATGTGTTGGTCGAGAAATCGAAACTCCAACTCCCCGTTTTACTAATTCGTTGCGCTTCGTTTAACAACCGTTCACTTCGTTTAAGCCGTTCTTCGGTTTCTTTTTTAATCGTTATATCTCTACCGATGGCGTAAACCTTGTTTGCATGTTCGTCAATAGTAGATACCCATTCGAGGTAAACAACTTTTCCCGCTTTCGTAAAGTACCTGTTTTCAAATTTTATTGTTGGATTTTTACTGAATTGAATCAGGTCTATGTCCATAAATGTTTTCGTAGCGTCCTCGGGATGCACTAATGTGATGTAAGGTTCTGTTAACAGCTCTTTTTTTGAATAACCCAGTACTTGAGTAAATGAAGGATTGACATAAGTGAAATAACCTTCAAGATTAGCTATGCATACTAAATCCTTTGATTCACTTAAAAAGTTATGGCAAATTTGATTGGTTGCACATTCTTCTTCTAACTCTTTCACTTTCGCTTCTAACTCGCTGATGTGAGCCGAAGAATTAACAAGTTCATTTTGTTTAGTTGCAGGCTTCATTTGTGTAATATAAAAGATAGTAGCCACAAAGTTAATACCTTATTTCAATAATTAGTGAAAAAATGAATGATTTCAGTGATCGGGAAATTGTGTTCAGCAAAAAGGGCTGTTTCAATTGAAACAGCCCTTCGAATTTTAATGATTTTTCCAATCCTTGCCACCTTCTTTCAGGTAGGGAAGTGGTATGTTTCCGAGTAGTTTTTCTATTTTTTCGAGTCGCGTGATCAAACCATTCAATTCGCTTCGTAACATACTGTATTCTTCGGTTACTATTGCTAACTGATTTCGCTGAGAATTAGTAACTCCTGTGGTGTTTTCGTAAACCATGTATTCAATCAAACCAAGTCGCGATTGTATACCTGGTAAGGTTTCAACTTCTTTAGATGTTTTTAAGCCATCTCCGTATAATTTTACTTCACACGATTCCAATCCAAGCTTGATTGTTCTTATTTCTTGCAATAAGGTCAAATCTGTATTGGGATATGTCGTCATCACATGAGAAATGAGTTCCAATTGATCTTTCGTTTCATTCAGAAGTTTACTCGTCCCACTCACTGTTCGGTTAACCTCCGCTACTTCTTTCCTGAACGCCTTTAATTCTTCAGGATTTTTAGCGATTAACGTCTGATTGTTCAATCCTTTCACGTTAAATGATGCAGAAGGAATCAGCTCATCGACTTTACCATCTTTCACTAATACAACAGAAATTGAATATTTCCCCGGTTGAACTAGGAAACCATTGTTTCGGTTGTTCCCGCGATTTTTATTAACTGGATTCGTTCCTTCATCTCGAAGATTCCAATTTATTCGTTGCATCCCTTTTGAAGGGGTTGAGGTGAGGCGACGTACTTCTTTTCCATTTTCATCTCGAATAATCCAAATCAATTTGGCGTCTTCCTCTTGCATCTCTGCTCTCAGTTCATCAAAAGTCGGATACGAAACATCCTTTTTTTCTTTTTCCAATGCACTTTCTTTTTCTTGTCGCTGTGCTTTCAAGGATTTAATGTCATCTTTCAAAAATAAACTGAATTGTGCACCAAACTCAGGATTGGATGCAGACCATAGATTCGCACCCTGGAATCCAGTTCCTTCCAAGCCTAATGGATCAGCAGGAATGTAGAGTAAGGCATCTTTTATTGGAGACAAATGTGCTTTTTTCGAAAGATTAGTTGCGTTCAATTCGCGAAGCGGACTGTAATTATCCAATACATAGAATCCTCTTCCAAACGTGGCTGCTACTAGGTCATTTTCGCGTTGTTGTATATCTAAATCATACACAGCAATGGTTGGTAACCCACCTAACTTCGTCCATTTTTGTCCACCATCTGTGCTGAAAAAAGCACCAAATTCTGTACCTGCGAACAATAAGTTAGCATCAATATGATCTTGTTTAATACAGTATACTGTTCCTCTTTCCGGAAGATTTCCACTAATAGAAATCCATGTTTTACCTTGATCAACACTCTTTAGAAGGTATGGCTTGAAATCACCTGAACGCTGATTGTTAAATGCAGCAAATACGGTTTTTTCATCATGTAATGAGGCTGTCAGCATGTTGACACGTGTATTTGCAGGAACTCCTGTGAACTGGCTGTATTTTGTCCATGCCTGACCATCGTTGTCGGAAACCTGAATTAATCCATCATCCGTCCCCGCGTAGAGTAATCCTTTTTTCTTCGGAGATTCATCAAGTGCAATAATGTTCCCGTAAATAGTTGTCGATGCATTTTTCATGACGGCGTCAATTGACCATACTTGACCCATTACTTTAAGTTTGTTTCGGTCAATTTGTTGGGTTAAATCTCCGGATATGGTCGTCCAGTCATCACCGCGATTGGATGATTTAAAGACTTTATTTGCAGCGAAATAAATTGTTTTGTGGTCATGTGGAGACACCAATAACGGCGCATCCCAGTTCCAGCGGTATGCCGCTTCACCTTTTCCTGGTTGAGGCTGGATGGAGACCTTCTCACCGGAGGCTTTGTCGTGGCGAACTAACCAGCCATACTGGGCTTGTGCATAAGCAATATTTGGATCTGTTGGATCTGTTGCCGATTCAAAACCGTCCCCGCCATTTGTAATGAACCAGTCAGTATTTAATATGCCAGCTACATTATTTGTGGCTGAAGGTCCGCCCATTGAGTTGTTGTCTTGCGTTCCTCCATAAATATGGTAAAATGGCCAGGCATTGTCTGTAACGACTTTATAGAACTGAATGATTGGAAGATTGTCGTAAAATCGCCATTGTTGGGCTGAGCTGTACGTTTCATAAATTCCACCATCACATCCAACGATCCAATGTTCTGTGTTGTTTGGATCGATCCACATTGCATGGTTATCGACGTGTTTCTGATTTTCTCCGGTTGGTTTTACTGTTTTTCCTCCGTCCTCAGTATGGTGTAAATACGTATCCATTATGAATACTTTATTTTTATTCGTCGGATCTGCCACCAGTTCTTGGTAATAATTTCCACTCGTTGAGAACCCCGACATCTTTGTCCATGTCTCTCCTTTGTTCGTAGAACGGTACATTCCTCCATGTTCATGTTTTGCCTCTACAACAGCATAGATATAGGTTGGATCAGCGGGAGAAACAGTAATGCCAACCCTGCCCATTTTTCCTTTCGGTAATCCAGAGGATACTTCTCTCCAAGTTAATCCACCATCAGTAGATTTGTATACTGCTGACTCTGGCCCACCGCCAACATACGTCCATTCATGGCGTCGACGTTGATGTGCAGAGGCGTATAGAATTTCTGAGTTTGTTGGGTCTATTGCTATTTCTGCAATACCCGTTTCTTCAGATACAAAAAGTGTCCGTGTCCATGTTTTTCCGCCATCGGTTGTTTTGTATACGCCACGTTCGCCACCTGAGCTCCACAACGGACCATATGCAGCAACCCACACAATGTTTTCATTTGTCGGGTGTACAATGATTTTTCCTATGTGCTCGGATGTTTTAAGTCCCATATTGGTAAATGACTTACCGCCATCAAGCGATTTGTACACACCATCTCCGTAAGCCACCGAACGTTGGTTGTTATTTTCTCCTGTTCCAACCCAAATGGTAGATGGATTGGAAGGCGCAATGGCCAAACAACCGATTGAATAAGAACCATAGTTGTCAAAAATGGGGTTAAATGTCGTTCCATGATTCGTCGTTAACCAAACGCCTCCTGAAGCAGCTGCTACATACCATTTATCGGGATTGGAAGGGTGAATGGCAATGTCTCCTACACGACCGGAAGTTAATGCAGGTCCAACCATACGAAAGGACAATGAACCAACAGTGCTTTCATCATAGGGTGATATG
>JBILNH010000233.1:0-2991 GCA_044375095.1 Crocinitomicaceae bacterium | reverse complement strand
AATTCAAACGGACAAACAATTATTCAACAGCGAAAGTCCAAAGACATCTGGCAACAATTGTGGGAATTTCCACTCATTGAAACAAGCGACAAAGTCGTTCTTTCTGCTGAACAGTGGAAAATGAATGAGTTGACCTATTGTTCTGATGAAATCATTCATATCCTTTCTCACCAGCGACTTCATGTTCGATTTTATGTATTTCATAAATTTCCGACCAAAACGCTCGAAAATTGGAACGTAATTAGCTGGGATGATTTTCACCATTATCCGCAACCACGACTTATCGATCGGTTCATTAACGAACAGTTTGTCCTTTAAGATAAAGCTGTATATTTGTTCATTATGGCTGGAAGTGTTAATAAAGTTATATTAATCGGGAACCTGGGAAAAGACCCTGAAATTAGGCACCTAGAAAATGGTGCTACTGTCGGAAATTTTTCGATTGCTACATCGGAAACCTACACTGATCGAACGACTGGTGAAAAACGAGAAAGCACAGATTGGCATGACATTGTTGTTTGGAGAGGACTTGCTGAAATCACAGAGAAATACTTAAAGAAAGGTACGAAGGTATTTATTGAAGGAAAACTCAAAAAAAGATCTTGGCAAGACAAAGAAGGCAATACGCGTTACACCATTGAAGTGGTTGCTGATGAACTGACCATTCTTTCGCGTGCTGAACAGGGTGAACGCACAATGAACACTGGTCAATTTTCAAATGAAGGATCCCCAACACCGCCAACACCATTACCGGAATTTGGCAATGACCCTGTTGGAGATGGATTACCGTTTTAATTGAGATGATCGCCCCAGAACCTCCGAGTTTCCTGCCTCTTCTTGAGGCTTTTCCGCACCATTTTAATCTTTCTGGAACCATTACTGGTGCACTTATCTTGTTGCTCCTTCTTTTTTTGTCGGGACTCGCATCGGGAACTGAATCTGCATTCTTTTCGCTCAGTCCGCAAGATAAAGAAGAATTGAAAAATGAAGAAAGCAAAGCCGCAAGGACTGCAATTCATTTACTTGAACACCCAAAAGAACTTCTTGCCACCCTCTTAATTCTGAACAACTTCGTCAACGTAGGCATTGTCATACTTTCCAGTTACCTTCTCAATCAACTTTATCCCGAAACATCAGAAAATGAAGTTATTCGCTTCATGGTTGAAGTCATTGGCATCACTTTTACGATTCTACTAATTGGCGAAGTCATTCCTAAGATTTGGTCGTCGAAAAACGCCTTGAGAATGACTAAACTCATGAGTATTCCAATCAACACCTTACGGGTTCTTCCACCACTTTCATGGTTGAAACGACTTCTTGTGAATGGAACAAATTTCATTCAGCGAAAAACAACAAAAAAAGGGATGACGATTACCTCGAATGACTTAGAACAAGCGTTGGCTTTGACTCGTGAGCATTCCACTTCAGATGAAGAGCACAAAATACTTGAAGGAATTGTGAGGTTTGGAAATACTGAAGTATGTCAAATTATGAAATCACGACTGGATGTAGTAGCTATCGAACAATCCAAAAGTTTTACCGAATTGTACGATATAATACTTGAAGCGGGCTATTCCAGAATCCCTGTATTTGAAGAAACCTTTGACAATGTGACCGGAGTACTATACATCAAAGATTTATTGCCATTTTTAGGTGAGACAGAAGAATTCGACTGGAAAAAATTAGTTCGAAAACCCTTCTTTGTTCCTGAAAACAAAAAAATAGACGACTTGCTAAAGGAATTTCAACACAAGAAAATGCACATGGCCATTGTTGTAGATGAATATGGCGGGGCCAATGGTATAATTACGTTAGAAGATGTGTTGGAAGAAATAGTTGGAGATATTACCGATGAATTTGACGAGTTGGACATCGTGTACTCAAAGCTAAACGATTATACCTTTGTATTCGAAGGCAAAACATCCTTAGTAGATTTTTACAAAGTAACTGACACCGATAGTAAACCTTTTGAGCAGGTGAAAGGTGACGCTGAAACGCTCGGTGGATTTATTACTGAACAGGCTGGAAAAATTCTAAAAAACAATGAATTTATTGAAATTGGCGGAGTGAAACTTATTGTTGAGTCATCCGACAAAAGAAGAGTTAAAATGATCAAAACCATTTTGCCGTATGAATAATCCCTTTAAACATGCCGTCGTTTGCACGTTGACCATTCTAGCTTTAGTGGGATGCAAAGACCAGGTTTTAATTCCAAAGCCGCCAACTTATTTAAAATTGGATCTACCCGAACATTCTTACCAAATCTATTCGTCAACTTGTGGATATTCATTTGAAGCATCATCCCTTTTCGAAGTAAAAGATGTATATGACACATTAGGAATTAGAACGTGCCATAAGGACATTAAAATACCCAAACTAAATGCAGTCATGCATTTTTCATTTATTCCGATGAAGGAGCCGTTATCTACATATGTAAACTTTTCAAACGACAAGGTGGATGAACATAAACTTAAGGCAACTGCTATAGAGGATGAACAAATCATTCGTTCAAAAGACAATGTATTTGGAACATTCTTCGAATTACAAGGCGATGTCGCTTCCCCATTTCAGTTTTACTTGACCGATTCAACAGATAACTTTGTAAGTGGCGTAATCTATTTCAACAACCGTCCAAACTACGACTCGCTAAGACCTACGCTAGATTACTTGAAAATCGACTTGATGCAAATGATGAAAACATTCAAGTGGAAATGAATTCCCTCATTGTAAGTCTTGGTAGTAATCAAGGCGAAAAACTCGATTTTCTTCTATCAGCACTTAGCGAAATTAAGGAAGAAATCGGTCCAATTGAAGAGTACTCAAGTGTGTATGAAAGTCAAGCAATCGGTTTTGAAACAGTAGATACTTTTTACAATTTGTGTGCGCATGTCACAACCAAACTAACGCCAGAATCCGCGCTGGAAAAAGCACTTCAAATTGAAGCTCTACTCGGAAGGAAACGAAATTCCACAGGCTATTCCTCACGTACAA
>JBILNH010000190.1:0-4632 GCA_044375095.1 Crocinitomicaceae bacterium | reverse complement strand
GCACCCGCGCATGCATGAGCGACTTTTTGTCTTAATTCCGCTTAATGAATTGACGCACAGTATTATGCACCCCATTTACAATAAAAACACAACTGAATTAATAGCTGAAATAACAAATCAAGAAATTCCCAAAAAGGTGATCGACCGAAATCTCATTCAGTATTGACAATTTTATTTTTTAAACAAAAATATATTCAGTAATTTCGTCACGAATTTTCTAAGAAGTAAGGTATATGAAAAAAATGAACGTTAAAAGTTTGGCAGTAGTTGCCCTAACAGGTTCCCTCTTAACAAGTTGTGATTTATTAAAAGATTTACAATACAGTGTAACTCCAAATCCACTTGAAATGCACGGTGATTCGGTACGTGTAAAAGTTGACGTTACCTTCCCTGAAAAAGGAATCAAGAAAAAAGCAAGCGCTGAAATTACGCCGATGCTCGGAAATACTGCTTTGAAAACAGTAACCGTTCAAGGTGAAAAAGCAACTGGAAACGGATCAGTAATTCAATACAAACCAGGAGGTAAAATGTCATACACTGATGTTGTTGCTTACAAACCTGAATTTGAAAACACTGATTTGAAAGTAACTGGAAAGGTTTTCAAAGGAGGCAAAGAGAAAGAAGGTAAATTCGTAGAAACGAAAATTGCTGATGCAACAATCGTAACTCCTTTGATGGTAAATAAAGATTTTAAAGTTATTTACGCCAAAGATGATTTCAAACGTGTGATTGAGCAAACGTACATGGCTCAAATCAATTTTGATAAAGGCAAATCAATCGTTAAACCAACAGAATTAAAAGACAAAGACATTGTTGATTATTCAACTTGGTTGAGTGTAGCTCAAAACAATCCTAAAATTGCCATTAAGTCATTAAACGTTACTGGATTTGCTTCTCCAGAAGGTGAAGAAGACAAAAACAATACGCTTTCAACTGATCGTTCAGAAGCGAGTAAGAAAGCTATTCTTGATTTAGCGAAAAAAGCGAACAACACAACTGCCCAAGGAGAAGTTTACAAACTTTCTGGACGTGGAGAAGACTTCGACGGTTTCAAACGCGAATTAAAAGGTTCAACAATGAACGAAGACGAGAAGAACCTAGTTGTTCGTGTACTTGAAATGCAATCAGATCCAAAAACACGTGAAACTGAAATGCGTAACATGGGAAAAACATTTACTTTCCTTGATAAAAGTATCTTCCCTAAATTACGTCGTGCAGAAATCCAAACGGTTTATGATTTAACTGGATACTCTGACGAAGAATTGAAAGCACTTGCTCAATCTACACCAGATTCACTTGATCTTGAAGAGCTTTTATTTACGGCAACGCTTTACAATGACATCAATGAGAAACTGAAGTTGTATAACGTAGCGATAAAGAACTATCCTACTGACGCTCGTGCACACAACAACGCAGGTGTTGTTTTATACATTCAAAACAAAATGAATGAAGCAAAAGCGGCATTTGAAAAGTCAAACAGCTTAAAAGACAATGCCATTGCTAAAAACAATTTAGCGGCTGTCGCTGGTGTTTCTGGTGACCGTACCAAATCTCGACAACTTCTTGGTCAAGCAAAAGGTGCAGGAAGCGAAGTGAATTACAACTTAGGAATTTTGAATATCCAGGATGCGAAATATTCAGATGCTGTTTCAAACTTCGGAACGGAAAGCACATTCAACAAAGGATTGGCTCAATTATTAAACGGTGATGCAGCAGCAGCAGTTAAAACAATTGATGCTTCATCTCAAAAAGAAGCTGCTCAAGGGTATTACCTGAAAGCAGTTGCTGCAGCTCGTCAAAACAATGTTGATGCAGTTGCAAATAACTTAAAAAATGCCATCAGTAAAGATTCATCATTGAAAGCGAAAGCTGCTAATGACCGTGAATTCTTAAAGTTTGCTGATAACGCAACATTTACTGGTGTTGTCAAATAATTCAACACACTAAAATAAGTAAAGGGCTGTCTCACGACAGCCCTTTTTTATTGGTCAAGATTCACGTATCAGAAACAGAAGTGATAATCAACTAACCGACTGCTATTTTTTATTCAGTTCTTATCGCTATTTAACTACAACATGAAAGCACGTTTGCCAAGTTTCGTATGTCGCCCAACACCTGCCCTCTTTGCGCATCTCCCATAATGCTTTAGCCAAAACAAATCCAAGAAAATCGATTTCACTTGCTGAATAAGAACGGTCTCCAAAAAATGTCTTGTATGACACATCAAAGGTCGTTCCATGAAGGTGCGAACTGTTCGTTACTGAGTTGCGGTTTCGTTTTTTTAAGCGTTGCACAGAATTGGTCGTTCGTGTTAAAGATGTCAACGTAAATCGCGCGCATTCCAAGCCTGTATTCTCTAATTTCCGATGAAACCGGTTACCTAAATCTTTTAAAAAAACAATAGCTTTTGGAGTGAGGTAAGGATAGCTGTAATACATCGTGTCCAGTTCGTAATATTCGGTAGGTCCTACCCATGCCAATTCACCACGATAAATAAATGGGAGTAAATCCTTTGGTCGAGTTGGAATTTTTCCAATACCATTGTGAAAAGAGTGCTTCAGGTAATGCCTTAGTCGATCATTCAATTCTAACACATAATTGGGTTGAGCAAAACAGGTCTGATCTTTTCGCTTGTGCCATTCACGGCGGATAGCATGGACCAATTTGGAATGGGTGACAATGGTTTTATTCGTCCAGTTAGACCACCAAGTCGACGGAACGAAAAGTGCGAGTGTACAACCAATAAAAATGAAATGCCAAAATCGATCCTTCTTCACATCAACAGGGATAATCTATTCAGTTTACAACTTGGTTTTTTTTACCGATTCGTTCAGCATGCAATTCCCATAAATATTCTTGCTCCACTTGCCCAGAAGTCGGTAATAGATGAGCAGAACAATCTAAAAATTCAAGATCCATTATCGTTGAATAGCCGCAAGCAGAAATAAGCAATTTTGCAGTTGAAATATATGCATCACTCGATTTCCAGTTTGAAGAATCGACTGCTTGAATGGTAGTTGGTAAAATCAACGGATCTAATACAGCTTTCTTGCCGATTATTACTCCTGAAAACTGACTGTCAGTTTCTAAAAAGTCTCGAGCAAATTTCAACGCATATTCATCAGGACCACTCAATACAATCACTTTTTCAATCGTCTTAGCAGGTTGTTCGTTTTTACTGAACCTGGAAAGTGGACCGATAAAACAAACTTTTTTGTGTCTAAATTCAACATTGCTTAGCTCACCACTTAGCGTTCGATTTGGGTAATCTGGCACCCATAAAACGTCAAAATGCCTCATTAACGACTTATGGATTACATTGCCGATTTTCCAAAATCCGGTTAACGGAAAACGCAATTGATGGGTTAGAAAAATAGATGTACATCTTTTCGAATAACAACCATACCGGTGATCTGAAATAACAACATCTAGTTGAAGCTCCTCAATCATTCGGTTGATTTCTGTATTCTCCCTACCGACATGTTTCATGAGCGAAACCGAAGATCTCAATAGACTCATTTTAAACGTGCTGTCCAGCTTAAAATCAAATGGGTAATCACTCAGAATATACGTCTCTACAACAGGAAAATATTCCTTAATAATAGAAATTTGATGAGAATTGCCTGCAAAGAAAAGTGTGTTTTGCTGATCAATTAACCTGTTGATTATACCGATAGATCGTGCAACATGCCCCATCCCCCAATTCAAAGCGGTAATTAAAATACGTTTATTCGAGAGCTCTTCAGGATTCATGCCGACCAAATATGTAAAGAATTCAGTAAAGACCAGCTAATTTTTACTAAAATCGTTGCCAATCCGAACATTGCTCGTATCTTTGATTCTTGATAATTCACTTAAAATTTGCGCTATGTTTGACAAAAACGAATTCAAGAAATACGCGACCAAACACTTGGGAATCAGCAGTATGTACATGGATCACTACATCGAATCTTCACTAACACCGTACATTATTGAAGAGCGATCGTTGAACATGACGCAGATGGATGTCTTTTCACGATTGATGATGGACAGAATAATATTTCTTGGAACAGGTATAGATGATTATGTAGCGAATATTATCAATGCGCAGTTGTTGTTTTTGGAATCTGTTGATCCATCAAAAGACATTCAAATCTATTTGAATTCTCCTGGAGGATCTGTGTACGCAGGTCTTGGAATCTATGATACTATGCAGTACATTAAACCTGATGTAGCAACAATCTGTACTGGAATGGCTGCATCTATGGGGGCTGTTTTGATGTGTGCTGGAGCGAAGGGTAAACGTTCTGCTCTAAAACATGCACGCGTCATGATACATCAACCTCTTGGTGGTGCTCAAGGTCAAGCATCTGATATTGAAATCACTGCTCGAGAAATTCAAAAATTGAAAAAGGAACTTTACGATATCATTGCACAACATTCAAATCAACCGTTTGAAAAAGTATGGGCTGATTCAGATCGCGACTATTGGATGACTTCTGAGGAAGCGAAAGAATATGGTATGGTTGATGAAGTACTTGTTCGTAATCCAAAATAAATCAACCGCAAGTATTTAGTTGAATTATGTCGAAGAAAGATAGTGGGTGTTCCTTTTGTGGGCGTTCTAGGAATGAAGTTGGTGTATTAATTGCG
>JBILNH010000114.1:0-7950 GCA_044375095.1 Crocinitomicaceae bacterium | reverse complement strand
ATCAAGCTGCTGAATCGAAAACCGAACTTATTAAACCTGCCGAAATCAAAGCTAAACTAGATGATTACGTGATCGGTCAGGACGATGCTAAACGCGTGCTTTCTGTGGCTGTTTACAATCATTACAAACGCCTAAATCAGCCAGCCGCAACAGACGATGTGGAAATTGAAAAATCGAACATCATCCTCGTTGGTAGAACGGGAACAGGTAAAACACTTCTAGCTAAAACCATTGCAAAATTATTAAATGTCCCGTTTTGCATTGCCGATGCCACCGTGTTAACTGAGGCCGGTTATGTGGGTGAAGATGTGGAAAGCATTCTTTCTCGACTGTTGCAAGCAGCGGACTACAACGTAAATGCTGCTCAACGGGGAATCGTATTCATAGACGAAATTGATAAAATCGCCAGAAAAAGCGATAACCCATCCATCACACGAGATGTATCTGGTGAAGGCGTTCAACAAGCGCTACTGAAGTTATTAGAAGGTTCTATTGTCAATGTGCCACCCCAAGGAGGGAGAAAACATCCGGAACAAAAGATGATTCAAATTGATACACGAAATGTATTGTTTGTGTGCGGTGGGGCATTCGATGGTATCGAAAAAATCATTGCCAATCGCGTGAATCGCCAAACGATCGGATTTTCTTCAACTGACGAGGAACGAATCGACAGCGAAGCATTATTGAAATACATCAATCCAACAGACGTAAAATCATTTGGTTTAATCCCTGAATTAATTGGACGTTTTCCTGTCTTAACCTATTTAGAGCCATTAGACGCAGCTAGCTTGAAACGAATACTAACTGAACCAAAAAATGCATTGGTAAAGCAATATATACGTTTATTGGAAATGGATAAAGTGAAATTATCCTTTGATGCTGATGTACTTGATTTTATAGTTCAAAAGGCGATTGACTTTAAACTTGGCGCTCGGGGACTGCGTTCGATTTGTGAGGCGATACTAAATGAGGCCATGTTCGAATTACCAAGTACAGGTGAAAAACAATTCCGAGTCACATTAGATTACGCGAAAGCTCAGTTTTCCAAGTCAAAGATTGCGCAGTTGAAAGTTGCTTAATCCAAGCTAAACCGACAATACTTAATCACACTTCCTCGAGAAGAAAAAAGTTGCTCGTAATGCGTTTTGATGTGAAGTATATCGCGAATTACCGGATCTAAATCCGCAGGTATTTCAGCGTAAAGGTTCCACGTTAATTCATGCAGTAAATAACCCTGTTGCGTTATTTCTTCCGATGTAAATTCAAAAAGAATATCAGAATCCGTCTTAAGGTGTATATGACCCGATGGTTTTAGAATTTTTCTATATCGATCAATAAATGGTTTCGAAGTCAATCGTTTATTAGGCTTATTCGGTTGAGGATCTGAAAAAGTAAGCCATATTTCATCTACTTCGTTCTCAGCAAAATATTCCGTAATAAAGTCGATTTTCATACGCAAAAACGCCACATTCGATAGGTTTTCCTCAAGCGCCTGAGTTGCTCCAATGAACATTCTTGCGCCTTTGATATCCATGCCGATGAAATTCTTGTTCGGATAATGTTTAGCCAAACCAACAGTATATTCACCCTTTCCGCAACCTAATTCTAACACAATCGGATGATCGTTCTTGAAAAAGTTTTTACGCCAATTGCCTTTTAAATCTGAAGGTTCACCGACTTCAGGCTCGAACACGTGTGGGTATTCTTTTAGTAATGCAAATCGTCTTATTTTATCTTTACCCATAATCCCTACATTTCCCACTCCACTTGATAACCGGTATGCTTTCGAACGTTAAAAACAATTCCGCCCTCCAACATGAGGTACTGACCTTTAATTCCAACTAATTTTCCACGAACAGTTGGAAGCGTATCAAAGGAAATAGATTTTAATTGCTGCGGATAAGTCAATACCGGATAGTTAATAGTCACAAGCTCATCGTCCTCTGCGAAAAACTGCTGAATGTCCGAAGGAAGTTGGTCATGAACTTGCCATTTCTCTTCTACCAAGTCAATTGTTTCGTCGATATCATTTTTCAACATCCGCTGCCAATTGGTTTTATCCGTAAAAAAATCTTTTAACGCGACTTCTATTCGGCCAGCTTCGTACCGATTTGGTGTTACGGCCAATTTAATAGCTGAAGATGCGCCCTGATCGATCCAACGTGTGGGAACTTGAGTTGACCTTGTTATTCCTACTTTTACTGCATTCGTGGCAGCGAGGTAAACGATATGGTCCGTATTGTGATGCAATTGTTCCCATTCAGGATCTCGTCCTTCACCTAAATGCGCACGACATAATTCAGGTTTTATAATGCAAGGTGCTGCTTCAGGAGCGCTTTGAAAACACGGATAACAGAATCCTTCACCAAAACTTTTTTGCGTTTTCTTACCGCAACGGGTGCACAAAATAATCCCTGACCAGTGAAGCTCAATTTCTCTTCCTACATAGTCATTCAACCAAATACGTTCCGATAATTGAAGGTGATAAGCGACTTGTTCGGCAAGTTCAACCTTCATCTTTTTTAGTCCACCTGTTGCTTTCACTATTGCTCAGGTAAGATGTTCATTTTTTCTGCAAAATGGTAACAGTAATCCCGTAAATCCTCACAAATCAAATGCTCGCCAGTTGCCCGCTCAAAACTATCAGCCATTGTAAGTAAGCTCTGATGAAAAAATTGCTTCATTTCCTCCACGGACATATCCTTGGTCCATAAATCGATTTTCATTGTGTTTTTTTGCTCGGGATCCCACAACGAAAGCATCATAGCCTTGGCTGGTGCATTATCCATTTGACCATCCTTAGCAGACCATTTCATTGCAATTGGCAAGTTGTTTTCGTTCAATCCAACATGGATCGCTATTTCAGACGTTTTTACTACTTTTTCCTCCATCTCATTCAATTTCATATTCAACCAGAATAGTTGAATACGGTGTCTTAATCAATTCATCTAATTTAACCTCCTTTGAAGCCATATACGATTCTATAATCCGCAGCCCAAGAAATTGTCCTAATCTATCCGGACCCTTTTTAGGTAAACCAGGAGTGAAAGGTCCTTCCTTAAACAAATCGGCAGATCGAGCTTCATCCGTTTTAAAAAGCACTTTTTGATCTACAAGGTATTTCCAAAAAGAATATTCATTTTCCAATGCCCATTCATAATCCGCTTTTGAGTATCGTAATATCCAGGATGGATCTTTGTCAGGAAACGCAGCCTGAACAAGGTAGAGAATTTTACCCCATTTGATCATTTCCTCAGCAAGAGAGCCTTTTTTATCTTCAATATAATGCGTCATGACCCAAGAAGCAATGGCATCTCGTGAAATGTACTGCTTGTCCATTGCTTCGCGCATCCATTGCGGGAAATCCTGGCCAGGAAGTTCTTTAATCACATCCGTTTGAGCCCCAAGGTAACGTTCCAATCCAATTCCGATTTGTCGTTCTGTGCTGAAGGCATTCGCCATGAACAACGAATTCATAAAAACGACGTGTTCAGGAATCAATCCTGTCGGAAAATGCGTTTTCAAATACCTCAATCCAAGGTCTATTTCCTTTTTTTTTGACGTTAAATCACTGAACTTTTCTTTTAGTCTTTTCTGTAATCTTGAAATGTAGGGATCGGCATAAAAAAGTTCCAATCCGCGGATTAACGCTGTATCTGAAAGATTCCCAAAACGAAGACAATAACCGATTTCAAATTCATAAATTTCAGGGGCTTCTCTGACCATCAGTTGTTGCACTTCCCTCAATTGTTTTTGCGATGAATTGTAGAACAACGAGTCCAAATGAATGTAACGCGTTGAAATGCGTGTATCCTCAATATCAACATTTAATGGATCAGGAGAACAAGACGCAAGAAAGAGTAGTGTAAAAGTGATCAGGAGAAAGCTTTTCGAAGTCATCTATATTCGCTATTTTCGAAACAAATTTACATAATTAGTGTTGATCAATTACTTTCAACTTCAAAGTCAATGAATATGAAAAAAAGAAGTCTACTTGTTTTCACCTTGCTTTTATCCCTTTCTTCTATCGCTCAAGAAGCTGCTGAAAAGAAAGTACAAGCCGGAATCGTTTTAGGATCGGGAATCAATTTTCAAAAAATGATGACCAAACGCATGGAAACAAACGGAGTTGGAACCGATTTGACCGTTGGTGCGAATGTATTAATTAATTTATCCGAAACCATCGGATTTACAACGGGTTTAGAATTTGATTTTGAACGCTTAAACTATAAAGCTCCAAGTGGCAGTCCAGTTTACTATTATTTCCGTGATGCTGAAATTCTATCTTATAAAGATCGGGAGGAAAATGGTACATTATTCGAAGTTTCTGAACGAAATCAAAAAGCGACATACCTCACCATTCCAACCATGTTGTCATTTAGAACGAACTTCTTTGGTTATTGGAGGTATTTTGGAAAATTTGGTTTAAGAAACAGTTTCCTTGTGTCGAGTAAAACAACTGATGATGGGTACATTCCTGAAATTGATCAGAATATGACGAACACTGACATGGTATCTAAAAATGATTTGTTCTTCTTAAAGTCAGCGGTTGGTGTATGTGCTGGAGCTGAATGGAACTTTTCGGGCTCAACTAGCTTAATCGCTGAATTGGGATACTATTATGGATTTACTCCGCTTCATACGCAGAAAAAAACGGATGTCGGTGACGAACGAAACAGTTTATTCACCCTTGATGAAGATCTCAAGCCGCTTATGTTTAACAACAAAGCGAACCAAAACCAGATCATGTTGAAAGTTTCTATTTTATTCTAAGTAACCCGTTTAAACTTGCAACACGAGAAAATCGTAAAACACATTGTCGGTTGGCTTTCTTCTTATAGCGAAAGTTCCAAAACGACAGGATATGTCATTGGAATTTCAGGAGGAATCGATTCGGCTTTGACTTCAACGTTGTGTGCGTTAACCGGTAAAAAAACGATTTTACTTAATCTTCCTATTCGTCAAACTTCTGCTGAATACAGTCGAGCTAAAGAACATATTGATCAGTTGCAAGATAGATTTGAGCACGTCACGTCACTTGAAATCAATCTTACAGAAGCATTTGAACAACTGGAGAAAACCTTGCCGCAAGAAACAGTTGCACACCACCTCGCAATGGCAAATACACGTTCGCGTTTGCGTATGGCTACGTTGTATGCTGTCGCGCAAACACACCATTGCTTAGTCGCAGGGACAGGAAATAAAATCGAAGATTTTGGCGTCGGATTTTACACAAAATATGGCGACGGAGGTGTTGATTTAAGTCCAATTGCAGACTTAATGAAGTCAGAAGTATTTGGCTTGGCTCAATTTTTAAATGTGGTCAATTCTATCCAACAAGCGAAACCAACCGACGGTTTGTGGGAAGATGGACGAAGTGATGAAGACCAACTTGGTGCAACTTACACCGAATTAGAATGGGCAATGGAATTCAACGGAGATGAACTGACATTATCTCCTAGACAAATAGAAGTGCTGTCGATTTACCGCAAATTACACTTGCAAAACAAGCACAAAATGGATCCTATTCCAGTGTGCGCTATTCCAAAAGAATGGAAATAATTTTTCGATCTCTACTCGCTTCATGTGTAATTATTTCATCTTTCTCATGGGGTCAGACTAATTTTAACACTTATATCCCAATTGTATCGAAAGGAGTTATTCCGGCTGATTTTACGAAAGAGACCTTTCAAAAAGTAAAAGAGGAATTGCGTGAAGGCCGAAATGAACTTAATCGCTCGCAAGAAAAGGTCTTTTTAAAAGGCACGAATTATGCGATTGACGAGTTGTTGCATTCGGGACTTGTTGTTTACGGTGATCCAATCAGTGAATACGTATCATCCATTGCTGCTATCTTATTAAAAGACGATAAGAAAACGCTCGAAAAGCTACGGTTTTATACACTGAAATCAAATGTAGCAAATGCCTTCAGTACTGATCAGGGAATTCTTTTCGTGACAACCGGATTAATCATGCAACTCAGTTCGGAAGCTGAATTAGCATTTGTCTTGGCACATGAAATTGCGCATTATCAATTGGGCCATGTGGTTGAAACGTTCGATTGGAAGACGAAAAACAGCACGTTTGGTGATCAAATCGAGCACCTTAGTCAATATGTGCAAGAACACGAATTGGAAGCAGACAACGCTGGTCTAAACTTATATTACAACGCTGGCTACTCAGAAAAAGCGGTGAGTTCCACTTTCGACGTGCTGATGTATTCGTATTTGCCATTCGAAGAACGGCCGTTTAGTTCAAGTTATTTCAATACTCCGGTAATGTATGTGCCAGAGACTATGTTTCCAACGAAAATATATCCTATTACCGCTGTAGAGGATTACGACGACGAAAACAGCTCCCATCCAAATATCAAACGCAGAAAATCAGCACTTGATCCGGAGATTTTAAAACGGACGAACTGGCAACATACTTTTTTCAAACTAGGTGAGGAAAGATTCGCTTCCATTCGATCTATCGCACGATTTGAGGCAGTTCGATTGCACATTTTAGATGTTGAATATGCCGAAGCACTTTATGCCATCTATATCTTAGAAAAGGATTATCCCGAATCAATTTACTTACATCGAATGAAAAGCCATGCCTGGTTGAATTTCATGATGTACAAGAACGGCAACATTTCCAATAAAACAGTAAAAAAGGAAAATGAATTAGAGGGGGAGTCTGCTAAGTTGCATGCTTTTCTTAAAAAACTATCAAAAGACGGTGTCAATACGTTGGCGCTGAGAACAATTTACGATAGCCATAAAAAATTCCCTAATGATGAAGAACTCAAAGCGCTTCAATCTAAATTACTAGAGCATCTTGTTCAGAAAGGAAAATTTGCTACCGGTACCTATTCACTAAAATCATTTGATGAGGCTGCAAAAGAGGCTTTATCAGCTAAAAAAGACACCACACGAAATACTTCTTCTACAGGGAGTGGATCAAAATACGAACGAATTAAAAAATCAAAGCTCGGAGAATTACCTGAATCATTTGATTCGACACGTTTTTACCTTTATGGTATTCGCGACATCCTGTCTGACAGCTCTTTTTTGAATAAATACAATACACAGCTTGACATCAAAGCAGCATTAAAAAAAGAGGCTGATGAATTAGATGAAATGACGAGGAAAGAACGTAAAGCTTACGATAAAAGACAACTGCGCAATGTAGAAACGCTTTCTTCGAATGAATTAATAGTTGTTGAACCGAGTGTGATCAGTTATAAACGAGGTTCAATTGACTATGTCAAATCTGAAAAGCTCGAACGCATCTTTTCCGAAAGCATTGAATCTGCAGCGGAATTAACGGGAATTAAATCGTATTCCATTGACAGCCGAACGTTAACCGAAAAAGGAACAGCCGGATACAATGAACGAAGTATATTGATGACCCTTTTAAATCAACTTTCGATTGAAGAAGATATTGAGGTATTCCCGCTGGATTTCCAGCAATTGCAGGACATAAAACGGGATTATGGCACTACAAATGTGATGTTTTCACTCGTTGAACACAGCTATTCGAGTGGATTGACCTTCCAAGGAATATTCTCCTCTATTTTTGTCTATCCAGTTCTTTTAGTTTACGTGCCTGTGTCACTTTTAACAGGAAATCATACGGAGATCACTGCGTTGTTCTTGGATTTAGATAGCGGAACCATTCAACGCGGAGTTCATTATTACTTCAAAGACACTCCAAAGAAGTGGCAACTAGGCGCGCACATGTTTGACATTTTCACGAAACTAAAACACAACGATGGAAAAGGTGAATAACATCATATGGAGTATTGGATTTGTTTTTGTCCTGCCCTTTTTTCTCGTCGCCCAACCAAAGAATAACGGATTTTATGGTAAGAAAGCCATTCTTCAACTTGATTTTGTAGGCAATACTCCCTTATTTAACAACCTGTTCATGGGTGATTCCAAAGCATACAAAGCTGATGGTTCC
>JBILNH010000248.1:0-2585 GCA_044375095.1 Crocinitomicaceae bacterium | reverse complement strand
ATTGCGCATTAATAACTGGAGAACATGACAAGATTAATTCATCGCCTATTCGTATTACAGCGCATTTATAGCGTTGGTTTCTGTTTTTAACTTTTATGAAAAGTAACTTAGAATATTCGGTTAACTCGTCAGCCAAAAAACGTTCCCATGAAAACTGTCCCTCAAATTGAAAAAACTCATCAAATGCACAGGGTGCCGAAAATCCAGGGATTACCTTGCTAAAGTTCGCTCCAGCACTTAAAATTTCCAATTTTAGATTTAAAATGAGGAAGAACGAGCTGTTTAATTCCAGCGCTGCTTTGATGCTTTTTTTCTCTTGTTCGAGTTGTTTGTTTTTTTTCCTTAGTTCAATGAGGTTGACCACATTGGAAGCCAACGTTTTTAATCCTTGCAGCTGTTTTTCACTTAATTTCCGCTCAACTTGATCAATTACGCATAAGGTACCAAGTGCATAGTTGTCTGAGTCGACCAAAGGAATTCCGGCATAAAAAGCTACATTGGGAGAGCCTTTTACAGTAGCATACTCTGAGAAACGAGCATCTTTGCGTGCGTCCGGTATGATTAATGGTTCAGCTGGATTTTCAATGGCAGTTGAGCAAATAGAAGTGTCTCGTGGAGTACCTGTTAAGTCCGTGCCATGTGCCGACTTGAACCATTGACGATCTTTATCTATTAGACTAACTAAGGCAACCGGAGTGCCGCATATTTGGGCAGCAAGTTCCGTTAATTCATCGTATTCCTTTTCAGATACTGAATCGAGAAGATCGTAACTTCTTAGTGCGTTTAAACGTCTTTGCTCGTATTCCTCATTAGGACTCATAACTACTTACCATTTGATAAGAAAGACGTGACAGTCACTAGTTGCTGATTTGTGTTCAATGTGATCAATACTCACCGTGATTTCGAAACGTTTACCTAATCCTTTTATAAGCCCATAAAGCATTGGGATCATTCCTTCACGGTGTGAGCGGTACTCCAATTCTACAGAGTTTTCCGTTTCATTTCTCGTTGAAAACTGAGGTGCTTGTAGTTCAGGCATGATATTATTAATCCGGTAATGGAGCATGTCTAAGTTTGATAGGAACTCAACAAACGTACTTCCAGTTAAGTTCATCAAATCACCGTATCCTTCATCAGCTGTATATAAGAACCAATATTCACCAAATGCTTCTAATATGGAACCTGGTGACATGTTCAAAACAGTTGAAGCATGTGTCACAAGGTCAAAAGTAAGCTTGTCGGGATACGGATTCATTCCAATAAAATCTTCCTCTACGTGGTCAGCAAGTCGACAAATTTCTTTCCATTTGTCCTCACCAAAATTCGTTGTTACAAGGTCTTTTATTGCTTTATTTACAAGTCCGTACATGGTTCCATAGTTGATTGATTACTATAAAAATACGCTATTTGTTTAACAAAAAAAAGTATTCCTATTAATCGCAGATTCTTCCTTTGTGTTGGTCGTTATGGAAGTGAGCATCAAGTGCCTGAAGTTCTTCGATTAAGGCTGGAGAAGGGGGGATGTTTTGCAAGTCGCGTAAGTTAGGTTGACCTGCATCCACCCATGCGGTATACCAAATGGAACCTACAGCAACTATGGCCTCCCTCATTCGTCGTTCAACCATGCCATTTAACTTTTGGTGGTATGCTTGAGAAAAGGCGAAAGAATAGACTGAAACAGTGGTGTTTCCTCTCTGTTCGAAACTGTATTTCTGATCACTTGGGAACGAAGATGTCAATTCCTTCTCAATGCGCAGAACAGAGTCTAATGCACGATGCGATCCTTCAACAGCTTCCCATGCGAAATCCAGGACATTTTTTACGTAGCGACTTTTTCCAACGAAGTAATTATAATCCTCGGCATTAATCTCCACCAAACGACTTTCCCACAGCCCGTGTATTCCCCGTTGACCGGTTAATTGACCATTGTAATTTTCGGTCGTGTGTAAGGGTACATGTGCGTCACCAATGTAATGACCAATATCTGCTGAATATTTGAGAATAAGATCAATGTTTTTTGTTTCGAAAGCCTTTTGAAGTTTCATTTTCATGACATAAATATGCCAAGGAACAATTCCGTATGCTTGAAGGGTATCCTCTGTAAATTTAGCTACGGCATCATACCACCTTCTTGGCATGATTGAAAACGGATCTTCTCCAGGTTTATAATAATGATCCAAATCGATATAGTGACACTGCGCTTCACCTTCAACGGCATATCGTCGTTTGTCCGGATCGACAGCATGTTCTGTAATATATTCAATATGTTCCTTATAGAACCCAAACATTTCTTGCGGTAATGTAAATACCGCAATTCTATTGATCCTTTTGTGACCAAAGAATCCCCATTTCTTTGCTGAAAGATCACTTTTACCAACTGCCATTGCGATTGGTATAGTTAAAAAAAGAAGTGCCTTATAATTGAACCAGTTTGCCATCTTTCAAAATGGGGATAACGTTTGTTTGATTTGGAGTAAGGCAATACTTGATATCCTCGTTGAGGTTCAGGTTTTTTAATCTTCTTCTATGAGAACTCGATTTTAAATATCCGAAATAATTGTCTTTTGCCGAGAGGTAAAGGTATT
>JBILNH010000044.1:0-15734 GCA_044375095.1 Crocinitomicaceae bacterium | reverse complement strand
GCATGCTGATCCTGAAGTCGGGACGATGATAGCGGTCTCTGAAGCAGCGCGAAATATCGTTTGTGCAGGAGGAGAACCGAGTGCAATAACCAACTGTTTGAATTTTGGAAATCCATACAATCCTGAATCGTACTGGCAGTTTGTTGGTGCAATAAAAGGTATGTCTGCAGCGTGTATTAAATTTGAAACGCCTGTTACAGGAGGGAACGTGTCATTTTACAACCAGACTGTAACCAATGGGGTTGAAGTTCCCGTATTTCCAACACCAACAATCGGTATGATCGGTATTTTGGAAGACAAAGACAGGTTGATGACGTTGGATTTCAAGCAAAAAGGAGATTTAATTTTTGTTTTGGGCGAGTCAGTAAATGATATTTCATCATCCGAATACCTTGCTACTTATCATGGTATTAAAGCATCTTCGGCTCCCTATTTTGATTTAGATAAAGAATATGCTGTTCAACACATTGTTAAAGGATTGATTCAAAACGAACTGGTCAATGCTGTACATGATGTATCAGACGGTGGTTTATTTGTTGCGTTGACTGAGATGTCGATGCCGCGTGAGTTAGGTTTTGATATCGTTACAGATTCTGAAATTCGTGAAGACGCCTTTCTTTTTGGAGAAGGACAAGGAAGAGTGGTTGTTTCTGTGAATGAAGATCAAGAGGAGGCATTTATTGAATTCATGATGGATTCAGGTGTGCCGTTCACGTTACTTGGTCACGTTACAAAAGGAAAAATGATGGTTGACGATGAGCACTATGGATTTGTCCAAGAAGTGAAAGATATATATTCGAATTCACTGAAGTTACAGCTGGAAAAATAAAATTATGGAGTACAATACCACACGTGGCAGATTAATTCTTCCTGAATACGGAAGAAACGTTCAAAATATGATTCACCATGCAATGGAAATTGCAGATCGCGATGAACGTAATCGTGCCGCTCAAGCCATCATTGAAGTAATGGGGCAATTAAATCCGCATTTACGAGATGTAGACGATTACCGCCATAAATTATGGACGCACCTTTTTGTCATGTCCGATTTTCAGCTCGATGTTGATTCACCTTATGAGATTCCTAAACAAGAAGTGCTGAATGAACGACCTGATCAAATGGAATACCCGAAGCGCAAAATTAGATATGGTCATTATGGGAGCTATACGCAACGTATTTTAGAGGAATCAGAGGCTGTGACAGACGATAAAGAGCGGGAATACTTGAAGAATACAATGGCCAACTTTATGAAAGTTCAGTTTTTAGCGCATAATAATGATGCGGTTGAAAATAATGTTATTGCCCAGCAATTAAAGGAACTATCTAAGGGTAATTTGATTCTTGAAAATCCTGATGAGTTGGTGAGTACAAATACACTTCTCCGATCGATGGGAATGACAAACAATCAGCACAAAAGAAATAAAAGTAACTTCAAGCAAAAGCAAAAAAAGAAATTTAAAAAATAGATCATGGCATCATTCGAAATTTACGGTGCAAAACCATAGAAAGGTGAACTAATTCCACAAGGAGCAAAAAATGAGGCGTTGCAAGTATTGTGCGCGCCATTGTTGACTTCAGAAAAAGTGACCATCTCGAATGTGCCCGATATCATCGATGTGAATAAGCTGATCAATCTTCTTCAAACAATGGGAGTTAAGATTGAAAAAGTTGAAAAAGGGACGTTTATTTTTCAGGCAAAAGATATTGATCTGGCCTATCTCGAGACAGAGGATTTTAAAAAACGTGCGGGATCCCTCCGCGGTTCAATCATGATAGTTGGCCCCCTTTTGGCAAGATTCGGAAAAGGATTTATTCCTAAGCCAGGAGGAGATAAAATCGGTAGACGTCGATTAGACACCCATTTTGAAGGGTTTACAATGTTGGGAGCAAAGTTTAATTACGACGCTGGAGAACATTTTTATTCCATTGAGGCAAAGAAACTAAAAGGAACGTACATCCATTTGGACGAAGCCTCCGTTACTGGTACGGCCAATGTCTTAATGGCAGCAGTAATGGCGGAAGGAAAGACGACTATTTATAACGCCGCATGTGAGCCGTATTTGCAGCAATTGTGCAAAATGCTCAATTCTATGGGCGCGAAAATTGAGGGAATCGGTTCGAACATGTTACACATTGAAGGTGTGTCTGAGTTGAAGGGATGTTACCACCGGATTCTTCCTGATATGATCGAAATTGGAAGTTTTATTGGGTTGGCAGCAATGACCGGATCCGAAATAACCATTAAAGATGTCAGTTACGATAACCTTGGAATTATTCCTAACGTATTCCGGCGACTTGGAATAAAACTCGAACGTCGTGGAGATGATATTTTCATTCCTGCGCAGGAAAGTTATGAAATCGATACGTTTATTGATGGTTCTATTTTGACAATTGCTGATGCGCCTTGGCCAGGATTTACGCCTGATTTATTATCCATTATTTTGGTAGTGGCCACACAAGCGAAAGGTTCTGTTTTGATCCATCAAAAGATGTTTGAGTCACGCTTGTTCTTTGTGGATAAACTTATCGATATGGGAGCGCAAATTATCTTGTGTGATCCGCACCGAGCTACCGTTATTGGCTTGAATAAGCAACATTCATTAAAAGGTATTCAAATGACCTCGCCTGATATTCGCGCTGGAGTTTCTCTTCTTATAGCCGCGCTTTCTGCTAAAGGAAAAAGTGTCATCCACAACATTGAGCAAATAGACAGGGGTTATCAGGACATTGAAATCCGCTTGAATAACTTAGGTGCAGATATCAGAAGAATCGGTTGATATGACTAAAATAAAATTTATAGTATCGCTACTAGTTATAGTTTTAGTTACTGTTAGTTCACAAAATTCAAATTCTTCCTTAAATAACCTAGCAAAGGGACAAAAGGCACCAGACATTGCATTGACTGCTCCGGATGGAAAAGAGGTCATGCTTTCCAAGTTAAAAGGTAAAATGGTTCTTGTAGATTTCTGGGCTTCATGGTGCGGACCTTGTCGTCGTGAAAACCCCAATGTTGTTGAAGCATACACCAAGTATAAGTCGGCAAAGTTTAAAAACGCGAAAGGATTTGAAGTGTTTAGTGTTTCACTCGATCGCGCAGAGGATCCATGGAAAAAAGCAATCATTGAAGACAAGCTGGAATGGAAGAATCATGGCTGGGATAATAAGGGTTCAGCTGCAAACTTATATAATGTTATCTCTATTCCTAGCGCTTTCCTCATAGACGGCGATGGAACAGTGATTGCTTTAGGTCAGGAATTGCGTGGGATAGGTTTGCACCTGATGTTAGATAATCAATTACAATAATGCTACAACAATTAATTGATCGATCAGGAAACGCATGTGAATTGTGTCTTTCTACTAAAGAATTAACCCCATTTTTACTCGATGAACGGAATAGTACTATTTGCGATAACTATGTACAAGTTTGTTCTAAGTGTAAAGCCCAAATAGAAGATCCTGAATCACTTGAACCCAACTATTGGAGATGCCTCAACGAAAGTATGTGGAGTGAAGTCCAAGCAGTTAAGGTTATCTCTTGGCGCATGTTGAATCGATTAAAATCTTTTGGTTGGCCGCAAGAACTTCTTGAAATAATGTACATGGACGAAGATACACTTGCATGGGCGAAAGCAAACGGTGAAGGCCGCGATGAAGATGAGCAAATTCTTCACAAGGATTCTAATGGTGCTGTTTTAATTCAAGGCGATACGGTTACGTTAATTAAAGACCTAGACGTAAAAGGTGGTGGTTTTACAGCTAAACGAGGTACCGCTGTTCGCAATATTCGATTGGTCCACGACAACCCAGATCAAATTGAAGGTAAAGTCGAAGGTCAATCAATCATCATTTTAACGCGGTTTGTAAAGAAGTGACAGTAAATTGATTAGAGTATTAAATCAATGTATTCCCGGAATGAAAGATGAAATATCAATTCTCTTCCTCTTTGGACGGAACACTTAAGCAGTCACTTTTTATTCATTTCCTTATCTTTGCGCCATGGTTAAAATCCGTAACATCGAATTAGGAGAATTCCCATTGCTTTTGGCTCCAATGGAGGATGTAAGCGATCCGCCTTTTCGTGCACTTTGCAAGAAGTACGGAGCTGACTTAATGTATACAGAATTTATTTCCTCTGAAGGTCTAATACGCGATGCGGCGAAGAGTGTGCAGAAAATGGATATCTACGAATATGAGCGCCCAATTGGGATTCAGATTTTCGGTTACGATATCGAAAGCATGCGGGAAGCAACCAAAATAATCGAAAAAACCAATCCCGATATTATCGATATCAATTATGGTTGTCCAGTGAAGAAAGTAACCTGTAAAGGTGCAGGAGCAGGTATGCTAAAGGATATTCCTAAGTTACTTAAGATGACAGAAGAAATTGTAAAGACAACCAATCTTCCTGTCACTGTAAAAACACGATTGGGCTGGGATGATAATACCAAATTTGTTGTGTCAACTGCCGAAGCGTTACAAGATGTTGGCGTTGAAGCCGTTTCAATCCACGGTCGAACGAGAGTGCAACTATACAAAGGTGAAGCTGACTGGACTTTAATCGGTGAGGTCAAGAATAATCCACGAATGCGCATACCAATTTTTGGAAATGGCGATATCGACTCACCGCAAAAAGCTGTTGAGTATAAAAACAGATATGGAGTAGACGGTGTAATGATCGGTCGGGCAGCTATCGGATACCCATGGTTTTTTAGAGAGGTAAGGCACTTTATTGAGACGGGTGAACTATTAGAACAACCGAATATTTCTGAGCGTGTTCAAGCAGCAAAAGAGCACCTTATGATGAGTGTAAATTGGAAAGGTGAATCGTTAGGAATTGCAGAGATGAAGAGGCATTACACCAATTATTTCAAAGGAATAGCACACTTTAAGGAGTACCGCATGAAATTAGTTACTTCGTTTGACCTTCAAGAAATTTTAGATACGCTCGAATTTGTTGAGCTCAACGCTGAACAATTTTCGTTTGTTGAAAAAATATAATGCACTTAAGATTTTGCGAAATTTAAATATTTAAATATCGCGAAATCGTAAAATCAACCGACCGAAAAACACCCTAAATCCATACCTTTTCTCTATTTTTACCCCAAATTCTTCTCATGAAAACGTACCAAAACTTCGCGCTTGGACAGTGGGTCAACGGCGATGGAATAGAAACAGAACTTTTTAACGCCATCTCGGGTGAATGCATTGGATCAGTTTCAAGTTCCGGATTGGATTATGATGCAATGCTTCAGTATGCCAAAGAAAAAGGTGGACGCACGCTGCGTAAAATGACATTTCAAGAAAGAGGAAGAATGTTGAAAGCACTTGCACTCCATTTGCTTACAAAAAAAGAACACTATTATGCTGTCTCAGCATGGACGGGAGCAACAAAAGTCGATTCCTGGATTGATATTGAAGGAGGAATAGGTAACTTATTTGCGAATGCCTCATTGAGAAGACAATTCCCTGATTTACCCTATTATGTGGATGGAACAGCTGCTCCATTGTCTAAAAATGGTACGTTCATCGGACACCACATTATGGTTCCGAAAGAAGGCGTTGCTGTCCACATAAATGCGTTTAACTTCCCCATTTGGGGGATGTTGGAAAAAATCGCCGTAAACCTAATGGCAGGTGTTCCAGCGATAGTTAAACCATCAGAATACACGTGTTACCTAACTGAGGTAATGGTAAGAGATATTATCGATTCTAAAATACTTCCTGAAGGAGCTTTGCAGTTGGTTTGTGGATTAGGTCGAGGGATTATTGATCATGTAGGTTCTCAAGATGTGGTGACGTTTACTGGGAGTGCTTCAACTGGTAAACTATTGAAAGCGCATCCTCGAATTGCTGCTGAAAGTGTTCAGTTTAATCTCGAAGCTGATTCGTTGAATGCAATGATTTTAGGTGAAAAGGCAGAGATTGGAACAGAAGAATTTGATCTGTTTATCAAAGAAGTAGTAAAAGAAATTACGATCAAAGCTGGACAAAAATGTACGGCAGTGCGACGCATAATGGTTCCGGAAAACAGATTGGATGAAGTACAATCGGCCATTACTACACGGTTATCAACTACCACTATCGGAGATCCTTCGGTAGAAGGTGTAAGAATGGGGGCTTTGGCAACCCAATTGCAAGTAGAACGCGTTCGTGCCAATGTAGAAAAATTAGCTCAATCCCAAGAGATCGTATTCGGGGATGTTCAAAAGGTTTCTATTTTAGGCGACCATGCCCAAAAAGGAGCATTTTTCTCACCGATTCTTTTCAGAAATGAAAATCCATTTGTCGCAACCGATGTCCACGATATCGAAGCTTTTGGTCCAGTAGCTACAATTATGCCCTACAAATCCTTGGATGACGCTATCCAATTGGCTAAAATGGGTAAAGGTTCACTCGTGTCATCAATTGTTACTCCTTGTAATAAAGAAGCGGTTGATTATGTTGTCAATGCAGCATCAATGCACGGTCGGATTCTTGTGCTCAATAAAGACTGTGCGAAAGAAAGTACCGGTCACGGATCACCAATGCCAATGCTAACGCACGGGGGACCGGGAAGAGCTGGTGGAGGAGAAGAAATGGGAGGTAAACGTGGTGTGTTGCATTACTTGCAACGAACAGCTATTCAAGGTCATCCGACAACCATAACGCAAATTACACAGCAGTTTCAGGTTGGAGCTGAAATGCCAGAGGCGAACCCACATGTATTTCGAAAACATTTTGAAGAGCTTGTAGTTGGGGAAACGGTCTTTACACACAAACACACTGTGACAGATGCTGACATCGTTAATTTTGCCAATGTTTCCGGGGATAATTTCTATGCCCACATGGACGCTACATCCTTAGAGGGGACAATTTTCGAACGACGCGTGGCGCATGGTTATTTCGTGCTTTCAAAAGCAGCCGGACTTTTTGTTGATCCAAAGAAAGGGCCCGTTTTACTCAATTATGGAATTGATGAAGCCCGTTTTACAAAACCTGTCTATCCCGGCGCAACTTTAGGGGTGCGTTTTACTGTTAAGGAGAAAATTGATCAGGAAAAGCGATCTGAAGAAGACATAGCAAAAGGAATTGTAAAATTTTTGGTTGATGTTTTTGACGAGACGGGAGAAACAGTTGCGTTAGCCACGATACTCACAATGGTTAGAAAGTTGGATCAAACCAAGTAAAGACCGACAAGCTTTTTTAAGAATAGCCAACTGGTCCTAATTGTGTATATTTGCGACCTGTTTTGCCCATGTCAGCTGAAAATATCATTGAAATACAATCACTTTCGAAATCCTTCAAAGGAGGTTTCGAGCCTGCATTGAATGAGGTTAACTTGACAATAGCAAAAAATGAGGTTTATGGCCTATTAGGTCCTAATGGTGCCGGTAAAACCACCTTGATTTCCATAGTTTGTGGTGTCCTTAAGCCTACGTCTGGAAAGGTTAAATTGGCGGGCTATGATGTCTTAGAGAACAGTAAAGAAATAAGTCAGATAATTGGCGTAGTCCCTCAAGATATAGCGTTATATCCTACATTGACTGCACGTGAAAACTTAGGGTTTTATGGTGCTATGTACGGATTAAAAGGTGCTGAAAAGAATAAAAAAATTAATTATTGGCTTGACAAGTTAGGATTGATGGAAGCTGCAGATCGGAAAGTTTCCACTTTTTCAGGAGGTATGAAACGAAGGGTAAATCTCATAGCGAGTGTGTTACATCAACCCAAAATTCTTTTCCTTGATGAACCAACGGTTGGTGTAGACGTTCAGTCGAGAAATGTCATTATAGACCATTTGAAATCACTGAATCAGGAGGGAATGACAATTATTTATACTTCGCACCATATGGAAGAGGCTGAGAATTTCTGTTCTAAAATTGCGATTATTGATTACGGAAGTATTCTAACTGAAGGTTCACCAAAGCAATTAATCGAAAGGACCGAAGGAGCGATACACCTTGAAGACGTGTTTTTAAAACTTACAAAAAGAAAATTACGCGATTAAATGTATAAACTGGGAGCAACCATAAAAAAAGAAATGCTTATCCTCATACGTGATAAGATTGGGTTGTCGATACTCTTTATTATGCCGATCGTACTCATTTTTGTCATGACACTTATTCAGGATTCTGCGTTCAAGACAATAAATGAAAAAGGTATTCCAATTGTGTTGGTTAACAACGACAAGGATTCACTTGGAAACGCGATATACCGTGGATTAAAAACATCCACTCTTGTTGATCTCACTGATAAAATTGACGGTAAACCTGCAACTCCCGAAAGCTTGAAAAAAGCCGTTGCTGAAGGAAAGTTTATTCTTGGTATTGTTGTTCCTAAGGGAGCTACTAAAACCATTCGAGATCATGTGTCAAACTTAGTCAATGAAACAATTTCATTCGAAAAAACGCAAGAGGTTAGTCCATTTGAAATTACACTTGTAATTGATCCAGTAGCGAAAAAAACATTCGTAACATCTGTTACCAGTAGCCTGCATGAATTCATTTCGGAATTGAAAACGCAGATTATGTTTCAATCGTTTTCTGATCAAATTGCTGAATTAATTCCAGATGGAGGGAATGCACCAAAAAAAGCATATGAACGTTCTCAAATCATCAATTACAATGAAATTTATGCGTCTGATTTAATCGGAGATGTGGTGCCAAATGCTGTTCAGCACAATGTTCCGGCTTGGACAATTTTCGGAATGTTTTTCATAGTTATATCTGTGGTTGGCAATGTGATGAAAGAAAAAAAAGAAGGGAGCGCATTTCGACTGCGTACAATGCCGACTTCCTATTTAACACTCATGAATGGTAAGATAATCTTATATGTAGTCGTATGCTTCATTCAATTCCTACTCATGCTTGGTGTCGGGATCTTCATTCTCCCATTAATAGGTTTGCCAGCTCTCCAACTTGGAAATAGCATACCGTCCGTATTATTTTTGGCACTTATGACGTCATTCGCTGCTACAGGATTTGGTGTACTCGTTGGTACATTAGCCAATAGTGAGCAACAAGGTGCAATTCTTGGTTCTCTTTCCATTCTTCTTTTATCAGCAATTGGAGGAATTCTTGTACCAACCTATGTAATGCCTGATATTATGCGATCGATAAGTATAATCTCCCCTCTAAACTGGGCGTTAGAAGGATTTTACAAGTTGTTTTTAAGAGGCGGTGGATTTGTGGATATACTTCCAAATATTGCGCTGCTTAGTGGTTTCTTTTTACTCGTTATGAGTATTTCTTCCATTTCTAATCGATTGACAAATAAAGATTGACGTTATGCAACTTGAACAAGTAGAAAGCGATTTAATTCAATTTTTAATCACCTCAATCCTTGCAAACGAGGTAGAATTAGAAGTACACATGGAATTAAAATCAATAGGAATTGACTCGTTTTCTATTGTTGAGATCATTTTGTTTATCGAACGCAAGTATGGTGTCGTTTTGCGTGATGATCAACTTTTACCAGCGCATTTTAAAACAGTTCATTCCATTGCACAATTAATTTTAAGCGAAGCATAGTATCATTTTGTCGATTGCAAAACCACTTCACCATTCTTTGCCAAAATCCGTTACCTTAAACGGAGCGGATGCGTTTTTCATTATGCTCGAAAAGAGTAACAACCTCTTTAGTAAAGGGAATAATGTGGTACGTATGTGTATCACATGCAACACGCTACAGAATGCCCATGTCATTGAACAAAAACTGACCAATTCAGCATTGGTTCATTGGATGTGTAATTTGCAGTTAAAAAATGAAAACACTGTTTTTTTTAAACCAAAATGGTGGTATAAAGACAAGGGAAAAACGCTCAGTGTACATGAGCACTTGGCAAGTAATACGAATGATCCGCTTTCGAAAATAATAAACCGACCATTAAACATTAGGAAAGGTGAATTGGTGACATGTGATCGTGTGTTGCTAGAGTCCGGTGAAACGATGTTAGTTCTATCTTGGCATCATGCACTAATGGATGGCAGAGGTTCTGGTCATTTTATTCGAGGCCTGTTTGATGAAAAAATAGAATGGAAACATTTTTTTCCAAGAAAGGAAAAGGAACCTAGCCTGTATGCATACATTAGGAATATGTACAAGGTAAAACGTTTCATTCAACATTCGTCGAGATTTCCAATTGGCGCAGTCCGAAAATGGAATACTCAACAAGCTGAAAAGTATCCACTAAGTAAGTTCTTTTCGCATTCATTCACATCCGAAGAAACTAAACGTATCGACGAAAAAGCACTGGCATCGGGATCTCGTTTTGGTTCAGCTAACTTTCTGCTTGCATGCTGTGCGGTGGCGGTTCATCGCTTGAGAAAAGAAAAAGGCGTTCAAGGTGACTTGTGGATACCAGTTCCTTACGATGGAAGAAAACGTGGAGGAGTTGGACCCTTAATTTCCAATCAAATCGCATTCCTTTTTTACCGCCTTACTTCAGATGAACTTGGTTCAGTTGATGAATCGGTCCGTTCTATACATAATCAAATGATGGAACAGTTGAAGATGGATATGCCTCAGAAATACAATCAATTACTCGATATGATGAGGTATATCCCACTCTCTTTATACAGATACTTAACGACGAAATCCTCCGAAGGAAGGGTAGCATCATTCTTGTTTTCTTCCGCAGGTCAGGATAAATGGGATATAAGCAACCTCACAAACGACCATATTAAATCCATTCAGCTTATTCCTCCTGCAACTGTTCCTCCTGGGTTGACCTTTAATTTTTTGCGAAACGAAAATTGCCTTACCTTAAATATTCTTTGGTCAACCGCAGTGCTAAACGATCAGGAATGCGAAGAATTAAAACAGGTAATGCTGCAATTGATGACCGAGTAAATCAATGGTTGTGTTTACCTATGATATCGTTATTATTGGTGCAGGATCGGCAGGTATTGCTGCAGCTGTTGCCGCATCCGAACAGAACAGAAAAGTGCTCGTTATTGAAAAGCAATCCTACGGAGGAGGAAAAGCTACGGCAGCCGAAGTTGGAACAATTTGCGGTCTTTTTCATCAAGGGAAACACCCATGCCCAACCTGGTTAGCCGCTGGTTTTGCTCGAAAATTTACAGAGAAATTCCTGGACGCGGATGCTTCAAACCTAATTTTCTCTGACGAAGGATTACACTACATACACTATGATATAAAGCGATTTCGCGAATTGGTAGATGACGAATTTGCGGAACATCAAATAGATGTCTGGTACAATTCAGAACTTATTTCTGTTCATTCAAATAGCGATACATTGACATCCATTGTTGTTCTAAAGGAAAATGAGAGGGTAGAGGTAAACGCAAATGCTTTTGTCGATTGCAGTGGTAATGCATGTGTGAGTGAACTCTTGGATTTGGAACAAATTACTTCCAATGATTACCAAGCAGCTTCTCGCGTGTTTACCATTGAAGGACTGTCTGTAGACAACGAAAAAGTGTTATCATTAGCGTTTTGGCGGGCAATTGTTCGTGGAATCAAAACGGGGGTATTGCCAGACTATTTTTCCCAAGTCTTCATCGTACAGGGCTCATTGAAGTCTGGAAAGGCAAGTGTCAAATTTACTATCCCAATTCGCGTAACTCACGAAAAAGAAAATATGGATGCATTGAACACGCGTTCAATTGAAATGATCCACTTCCTTGTCAACTACCTAAAAGATCAAGCCGGATTTTCAACGATCAACTTGGTTTCAATAGCCCAAGAGGTTGGGGTTCGAACCGGTCCTCGTCCAAAAGGAAGTGTCGTTATTACAGGAGAAGATGTTATTTATGCAAGAAAATGGCCCGATACGATTGCGCGAGGTGCATGGGCGATCGAAAAATGGTCAATCGAAAAGAAGGTCGAATTAGTCTATCTGCAAGATGGAACCTATTACGATATTCCTGTTGGCTGCCTTCTTTCTCCAACTGTTAAAAATCTCTTTTTTGCCGGTCGCATGATTTCTGCTGATGAAACGGCAATCGCGAGTGCGAGGGTTATGGGTATTTGTTTACAAACAGGTTATGCTGCAGGAATTCTAGCTTCGTGTCTGACAAATGGGTTGAGTCAAGCTACGGCAGTTGAACTCATTCAATCTAAACAGATTTTATCGTAATTTTGCCCGATGACCATTAATCCAGTATTCAATGTACTAATTGAGGCAGCTAATCAATGGCCGAATAAAACCGCCGTTTATGATGATCTGGGAAAACAAACGTTCGCTGAATTGTTCTCCGAAGCAGAAAAATTACGCGTTCAACTATTAGCTAACGGAGTAAAAGAAGGGATGGCGGTAGGTGTCATGGCGAAGAATGGAAGGAATTTTATCGCTGGTATTTTTGCCGTAATAGGAACAGGTGCAGTCGCCATGCCGATGTCGCATCAACTCAAATCACATGAAATTTCCGAAGCGATTGAAGGTGCGCAATTGTCTGCCCTTGTTGATGACACATCGTCAAAAGATTTTCAGCCAATAGACGCATCCAACATTCAATTGACCAACGGTGTTTATCGATTGACTTGGTTCAATGAGCGATTTGATTCCCCTATTTTTGCTCCGCATGTTGCCGATCCAGCATTCATGCGTTTTACCTCTGGTACAACAGGTAAAGCAAAAGGAGTCATTATTTCACATCAATCTGCTCTTGAGCGCACGGAGGCCGCAAACAACGTACTTCAACTGGGTGAAAACGACACGGTTTTGTGGGTTTTACCTATGGCATATCACTTTGTTGTATCTATTTTATTGTATGTTCGTTATGGCGCAGCAATTGCAATCGCTCAAGATTTTTTACCACTAAACGTCATCAACCTCGCCAACCATTCTGGCGCTACGTTGCTTTATGCTTCTCCAATGCAGATTCGATTGTTAGCAAACTCAGAAAGTAACCTCGGTATGCCAACATTGAAACGTGCCATATCTACCTCTGCAGGAATTTCAGCGGATATTTGCAAACAATTCGAAGCGCGTTATCAATTACCTGTTAGTCAGGCTTATGGTATAATTGAGATTGGTTTACCAATGATTAATACCTTTAATAATTCAGACCACCCTGAGGCGGTAGGACATGTATTGCCTGATTTTGAAGTGAGGTTGTTTGATGAAAATCTGGTACCTGTTCCAGTCGGAACACCAGGGAAGTTAGGAATTAAAGGTCCGGGAATGTTCGATGCCTATCTCGATCCCCCATTAAAAAAATCCGATGTCACGGTAGACGGATTCTTTCTAACAGCCGATTTTGCGATCAGAAATGAAGAGGGCCTTATTACCATACATGGTCGTGAAAAATCGGTCATGAATATTGCAGGGAACAAAGTATTTCCTGAGGAAGTAGAAGGTGTGTTAGAAACGTTTCAAGGAGTTAAAACAGCTCGAATTCTTGCTGTGCCACATCCTTTAATGGGGCAAATACTGCAAGCCGAAATCATTGCGGAAGAATCAAGTGAAATTGATGTGGAAGAATTAATTAGCTATTGCAGAAAACGCTTGTCTACATACAAAGTACCTCAACGAATTATTTTTGTGGATGACTTACCAATGACCTCTTCGGGAAAGTTGATTCGTTACTAATGCGGCTTTATTTTAAGAGGTAAAAATCACTAAAGAGCCAAAAAATCCGAATTGAACGATCAAATAAAGTAACGATAAGCGATTGGTGTTGTTCTTTAAAACTAAAAAGAATCCATAGAGAAACACAAAGCTAATTATCCACCAAGCGATAAAATTTTGAAGTGGAATTTCACTGTTTTTCCAATGCCAAAAATCGTTGCGAATGGCAACTTGTTCAATCAACAAATCCAACAGAACAAGAATGGTGGCTCCACTAATACTTTTTACGATTGTATTCAATTTGAAGTGATTGAGCATACTCCCAGTACAATAAATCAAGATAAGCCAGTTCAAACCCATAACTAATGGTACGTCCGCGACACTAAACCCAAGTGTTTCGCCATAATGATAACTTCCGAAAATAGTTCCTGTCATAACACCAGCTACTTCTACGAAAAAACCTAAAAGAAACAGCGCGATTGAAAGAATGAAAAATCGGAGTGTAAACGACTTATGAGAAGTGAAAACAAGAAAACAACTCAAAACAATACTCACTGGTGTTAACCATAGAAAGAACGATTTCCATGAGCTAAACAGTCCGATAAGTCCAACTAAATGTAGGTTTATAAGGATGATTGGCGGATAATAGTATTTGCGTGTAGCCCAATTCATAAGTCAAAAGTATCATTTTTTACCTTATTTAGATTCGCTTTAAAATATCCGCTTGATCATCAAATCGTTTGTCTTTTGATCGCATTTCTCAGTTGTTTTGAACAAATTTGTCCTCGATTAGTTACTAATTTATCCGCCAGGAAAATAGAGTCTATGAAAAATATATCCAAAAAATGTATTGTTGTTGGAGCTGGTGTTTCAGGTTTAGCTTCAGCTATCCGAATGCGAAACAAAGGTTACGAGGTAGCGGTATACGAAGCCAATTCTTTTCCTGGAGGAAAGTTATCCAGTGAACGCAATGGAGATTACCGCTTTGACATGGGACCTTCGGTCTTTACAATGCCTCATTTTGCGGATGAGCTATTTCACTTGTCTGGAAAAAATCCAAGAGACTATTTTGAATACGAACAACTCGACCCAGTTTACCGGTACTTCTATGAGGACGGAACCGTACTTGATGGTTACCACAGCAATGAGCGGTTTGCTGATGAAATGGCTGACAAGACAAATGATTCGAGAGAGAACATCTATAAGTACTTGAAGAAAACAGAGGAAATGTATAACCTGACAGATGAGGTATTTCTTCACAATTCACTGCACAAAGCCAAGAACTTTTTCACGAAAGCTGTCGCAAAAGGAATTCTAAACTTTGGAAAAATAGGTGCGTTCGATACCATGAACGGTGCAAATGAAAAAGCGTTAAAAGATCCCCGCCTCGTCCAACTCTTTAATCGATACGCCACATACAATGGATCAAGCCCTTATCTGGCCCCCGCTACCCTCAATGTGATTTCACATGTTGAAATTCAACGAGGTGCCTTTTTTCCGAAAGGAGGAATGCACAATATTACACTTGCGCTGGAGAAATTGGCAAAAGATATTGGTGTCATCTTTCATTATTCGTCAAGAGTGGAGGGAATTCTTATTGAAAACAATACGGCAAAAGGTATTCGCATGGCCTCTGAAAATGCGTTCGCAGATGTAGTGATTTCGAATTCAGATGTGTACACAACCTACACTAAATTAATGCCTGAACAAAAGAAACCGAAGCGAACATTGGATCAGCCGAAATCTAGTTCTGGTATTATTTTTTACTGGGGAATTAAGCATTCGTTCAAAGAGCTTAAGTTGCACAATATCCTATTTGCAAAAGATTATGAAGCAGAATTCAATACCATCTTCTCGAAAAAAGCGATTTATCACGATCCAACGATATATGTAAACATAACAAGTAAACATTCGGCATCTGATGCGCCCGATGGATGCGAGAATTGGTTTGCATTCATCAATGTACCAAATAACCAAGGACAAGATTGGGATGCGTTTATTAATGAGGCTCGAGAAGCGGTAATCAATAAAGTCAATCGCATGCTAAATACAGATATTCGCCCGCTTATAGAGTGCGAATTGGTCTTCGATCCGCGTGTGATTGAAAAACGAACCTCATCTGCGTTTGGTGCAATATACGGCAACAGCTCAAATAATAAATTCGCAGCCTTTTTACGTCATCCGAATTTTTCCAAACGCATTAAAAATTTACATTTCTGTG
>JBILNH010000199.1:0-4208 GCA_044375095.1 Crocinitomicaceae bacterium | reverse complement strand
AATTAAGTATGTTCGGACATAAGGAAGGATTGAATTTTCAAGATTTGACATGGAATGAATGGGTAACCTTTTTTGTTCTTGCACTAATTATCGTTGGAATTGGTGTTTACCCTCAAGTGATTTCTCAATTTATTAGTCCAAGTTTGGACAATTTATACGCTCAGTTGCAAACTGCTAATACAATACTACCGTAATTATGGATGCTCTAATTATTGTCTTTCTTACCGGAATCGTTTCCATGTTTATTGCGTTGGCTAAAAAGCCTAACCTTGTCTTGATTTCATCCATGACAGGTTTAATAACAGCGTTAGTACTATTAATCATGCAATGGTACGTTCCAAAAAGTATCGTCAGTTACGATGGATTGGAATTCGATCGAATCGCTGTCTTGTATAGCATACTCGCAGTGGTAGTTACTATATTGATTTTAGCCGGAGGGTTCGCTCAATTTCGAAAAGAACCTGAACATACAGGTGAATACATGTCCTTATTGACCTTCTCTTTAGTTGGGGCAATGTGTATGTTTAGCTTTACGGATTTATTCATGTTCTTTATTGGGTTAGAGATCTTATCTATTCCAATATATGTGATGGCGGGTACACGAAAAGGGAATGCGTTATCCATTGAAGCAGCGCTTAAATATTTTTTCACGGGATCTTTCGCAACCGGTATTTTTCTTTTCGGTACGGCTTTTTTATACGGTGCAACGGGATCATTTGAATTAAGTGAAATTCAAGTCGCCATCGCTGAAGGAAATGCGCAAGGTACATTATTGGGGGTTGGAATGTTAATCATGATGGCTAGCTTCCTCTTCAAAGTTGGTGCTGCGCCTTTTCACTTTTGGGGTCCAGATGTCTACAGCGGAAGTCCTTCGATTGTTACGGGTTATATGGCGGCTGTAGTGAAAATGGCTGGGTTGTTTGCGTTCATGAAGTTATTCACGTTCGTTTTCGGAGAGCAAGGTTATACGATTTGGTCAGGGGCATTGTTTGGTTTGATAATCTTGACCATGTTCGTTGGTAACTTGTCAGCATTGGCCCAGGTGCGATTTAAGCGAGTCATTGCTTACTCTAGTATTGCGAATGCAGGATATGCGTTAATCGCTGTACTGACACAGGATGTCGCTTCATTATGGAATCTTTGGGTTTACCTTTTAGGTTATGGTTTCTCTATCGTTATTTTGTTAGTCATTGCACAGTGGGTGAATGATGATGAAGACCGTATCGATGCATTTAAAGGTATAGCCAGAAAAAAACCTTTCGTAGGTGTAGTTATGATTACTGCGCTGTTGTCCTTGGCTGGTGTGCCTCCATTGGCTGGGTTCTTTGGTAAATACTTGGTCTTTTCTGCGGCATTTGATCAATACCCAACACTTGTTATTCTTGCAGTCATCAACTCTGCAATCGGTATATACTATTACTTGAAATTGGTAATAACCGCTTTAACTGCACCGGATGAGGATCAAACTCCTCTTGAATCAATGCCAGTTTTGACGTGGATTGTTTTAGCCATTTCCTTTGTTGGGCTGTTGATTGGTGGTTTCCTTTCAATCTAAAGGCAACTGATCATAGAGATAAAAGAAGTGTCCTAATTTCCTGCTGTAGACATTCACCTTTATTTTCGTTGTACCACTTTTGAAGTCCGGTTTTTAAGGTATCAAAATCGACGTTTTGTTCTTTTAATGCTGCAAATACGTTTTGGCATTTCACTGGTCGTGGTCCCCAAGTAAATAAATCTTTTCCTTCCGAATTTCGAACAATTAGCTTTGGAATGGATTTACTTTCGTTTGTCAGGTAATTATCTATTAGACTATCTTCCGCGTCACGAAGTTGAATTTCTAATTCAATTAATTCATGCGCTTCGGCCGTTTTAATGATAAAAGGAACAGCATGCGCTGCATCCCCACACCACGGTTCAGTAATTAAAATCCAGTGCTGTTTTTCCTTTATTAATGAGAGTGAATTGATCAACTCATCAGTCAATAAGCCGTTTTTAAACCAGCGCTGTTGCCGCGAATGATTCAGCTTAGTGTAATGCAGAAAATCTGAATTGTCATAGGGTGCACCAACCACATTTCCATTTAGTATTTCGTCAAAGTAGTCGAGGTATTCTAGTGCTGTCATTCAACCTAGTATATCGATGGGTAATTAGTTGGATCAGCTTCATGCATGATAGCATACGCTTTTTCCACTATATCGTCAATACTTGGCTTAGAAAAATAATCACCATCTGAACCATAGGCAGGTCGGTGATCTTTAGCACTCAACGTTTCAGGCGCAGAATCAAGGTGGTAATAACCTTTTTGCTCAACGAGTATTTTATCCAGGATGAATCCTGTTGCACCACTACTTACATCTTCATCGACGATCAACAAACGATTTGTTTTGGCTAATGATTTTGCAATGCTATGGTGAATGTCGAATGGCAGTAATGTTTGCACATCAATGAGTTCGACTGATATATCCAGTTCCGCCAATTGCTTCACGGCAATTTCACACAAATTGAAAGTCGATCCATAAGATACAATGGTTAAATCATTTCCTTCAACAACGACTTCAGGAATACCCAAAGGCTCCATGAATTCGCCAATATTTGAAGGACGTTTTTCTTTCGTTCGGTACCCATTCAACGGTTCAATTACCAAAGCAGGATCATCCGATTTCATCAAAAGGTTATAGAATCCAGCAGCCTTCGTCATGTTTCGTGGGACACACACATGCATTCCACGTAGCGAATTAATGATCATTCCCATCGGTGAGCCAGAATGCCAAATTCCTTCCAAACGATGTCCTCTTGTACTTATAATAAGTGGTGCTTTCTGTCCACCTTTTGTTCGGTAGTGAACCGTTGCCAAATCATCCGAAAGGATTTGTACCGCATAAAGCAAATAATCCAAGTATTGTATTTCTGCTATTGGACGAAGTCCACGCATGGCCATTCCAATTCCTTGACCAACAATCGTGCACTCACGAATTCCTGTGTCTGACACACGCAATTGTCCGAAACGCTCTTGCAATCCTTCCAATGTCTGATTTACCCCACCAATTTTTCCTGCATCTTCACCAAAAACAAGTGCTTCCGGATAATTTTCTAAAAGGTGAGCGTAATTGTCCCGAAGTATAATTCGCCCGTCTTCCATTGGAGCATCGTCTGCGTAAATAGGAGGGATTCCCTCGTTGTGTAAGGCAGCTTGACTCGATTCCGAATACAAGTGACTTCCATAGCGATACGCATTTTCATCTCGCTTCGATTTTATCCAATTGCTCAGTGAGCTAGTTGCAGCATTTTTATCTTCTCTAGCTAGTCGAAGTACTTTACGAGCAGTTGTCAATACATCTTTTCGAATCGGTTCAAAAGCTTTTTCCAATTGATCGATTTCTTTTTGTATAAAGGATGCATTGGAACTTGAGGCAGCAACAGCCTTCATCAACTCAAGTGAAGTTCTCAAGTCATCTTGAATAACAGCTGTAAATGCTTTCCATGCAGCATTCTTTTGATCTCTTACATGTTTTTTTGCTTCTTCGTGAATTGCAGTTAGTTCATTTTCTGCTGCGATCCTGTTCCCATCACTTTCAAACGCCAAAATCCATTGCTTGAATTTTTCGATACAGTCGAAGGTACTTTCCCATTCCAAACGCTCTGGCGATTTGTAGCGTTCATGTGAACCGGATGTCGAATGACCTTGTGGTTGATTGACTTCTTTCACATGCACCAATACCGGAACATGCTCTTCTCGTGCAATTTTAACGGCCTTTTCGTATGTTTCACAAAGATGTGCATAATCCCAACCTTTGGTAATGAATATCTCGTAACCTGGTTTGTCTTTCGTGCGTTGCATTCCGGCGAGTGCTTCTGAAATGCTTCCTTTGGTGGTTTGAAATTCTCGTGGTACAGATATTCCGTAACCATCATCCCATACCGACATAACCATCGGTACTTGAAGCACACCTGCGGCGTTGATCGTTTCCCAAAACGGACCTTCTGAAGTAGAAGCATCACCGATTGTTCCAAAAGCGACTTCATTTCCACCATTGGTGAATTTTTTGAAGGCATCAAGATCTTTTAATGTAGGATGGTTACGGTACACTTTTGACGCTTGAGCCAATCCCAAAAGACGTGGCATTTGTCCGGCAGTTGGTGAAATATCCGCAGAACTGTTTTTCTGCTCCATTAAGTTTTTCCACTCACCTGACTTATCAAGGTTTCGC
>JBILNH010000198.1:0-4230 GCA_044375095.1 Crocinitomicaceae bacterium | reverse complement strand
ATATCAAGGAGCGACTGTGATTGCTAAAGTTGGTGATCCATCAAAACTATCATTAACGCAAACGCTTGGTGCACACCATTCTATTTGTTACACCACCACAGATTACCCCACTGAAACAAGAAACATACTTGACGGAAATAAAGTCGATGCGATTTTCAATCCGGTTGGAGGTTCCACCTTTAAACAAGATTTGGCTCTTTTACGGCCAGGTGGACGATTAATATTATTTGGCGGTTCAGAACTCGGACTTGGGAAATGGGGCATCATGTCAACTTTGAATTTCCTTAGAAAAATGGGAGCATTACTTCCTATTGGTTTGTTGATGAGCTCTCGAAGTGTGTTGGGCGTCAACATGCTGAAAATCGCCGATCACCGTCCGGATATCATGAGCCATTGCTTAAACGAAGTCGTTAAGTTGCACGCGGCAGGTGTCATTCAACCGCAAGTTGGAGGTATATTTTCGCATGAAGAACTAGCTAAAGCACATGCATTGTTGGAAAGCGGTAAAACGACAGGAAAGCTTACTGTCTTTTGGTAGGCATCAAGGAGGATAAGGTCCAGTGTAGATCAAACACGGATTGGTTCCTGTAAAACAAGACGATCGTTGCGTGAATTGCAGCGTTGTATCGGAAGACACATGAAAAGTGAAATCAGGAGAAGCATACCATTTTTCATAACATTCCTTCCCTTGTGAATTCTTCTCGTTCGCATCTGCAGGTTGGTATTTCTTCAAAAACGCATTAAACGTTAATTGCTTATCGGGATGAACCAGCAAGTAATCTCCAGCAGGCAATGTCAAGTTCACCGCTCCCTGACCATCCAACTGAATGGTTTGAATAATCGTCGAAGAACTTGAATAGGTTGAACCTTTCAGTAAAACATACCGTTGACCAGACTGCGGTGTATAACTCCCTTTTGCCATTTCAGGAGTTGGATAAGCACCACCACAATAAGGCGTATGCGTTTGAATGACAAGCTGTACCGATTTATTTTTCTGCTCTGTACGGATTACTCCGCATGAGCTTACAGCTAACCCAACGAACAGGAGAATGGTTTGAAGTGACATAGTCATTGTTTTTTCAAAAATACACAATCGTTGAATGAAAACCGTGCCAAAATCAACTAAGCATCAGAAAAAAAGCTGAGCGTCTTATCGGATACATTAAAAGCCAAAAATTACTGTACTTTTGCACCATAATTAATCAATTTTCGTATGGCAGATATAGCAGCAGAAGTAGGCATTAAGGCGATTCTTGAACAACTTGGAATCGAAGACCTTAACAATGGCGCTTCCACAGGAGGCAAATGGTTTAAAACACGTGGAGAACGAATCGATTCCGTTTCTCCAGTAGATGGAAAATTAATTGCATCCGTTCAGGCGGCAACTGAAGCTGATTACGAAGCTGTTATACTGAAAGCACAAGAAGCATTTAAAATATGGCGAATGATTCCTGCACCAAAACGCGGTGAAATTATCCGTCAATTGGCCGAACGCATCAGATTTTACAAAGAACCACTCGGGAAACTTGTTTCTTACGAAATGGGGAAATCGTTGCAAGAAGGTTTAGGAGAAGTACAAGAAATGATTGACATCTGTGACTTCGCTGTTGGATTAAGCCGACAGTTGTACGGATTGACAATGCACTCAGAACGACCAGGACACAGAATGTACGAACAGTACCATCCACTTGGAATTGTTGGAATTATTTCTGCATTCAATTTCCCAGTTGCCGTATGGAACTGGAACACAGCGCTTGCTTGGGTTTGTGGTGATGTATGCGTGTGGAAGCCATCAGAAAAAACGCCAATTACAGCAATCGCTTGTCAACAAATTACAAAAGAAGTTTTCGATGCCAATGGAGTTCCGGAAGGCGTATCCAATTTGGTAATCGGTGGACCGGAGATCGGAAAATTAATGGCTGAAGACACACGTGTTCCGCTTGTATCAGCAACCGGATCGACGCGCATGGGTAAATCTGTTGGTGCGGCTGTTGGTGCGCGATTAGGTCGCTCATTACTCGAGTTAGGAGGAAACAATGCGATCATTATTACACCATCTGCCGATTTGAAAATGGTCGTTCCAGGAGCGGTGTTTGGAGCAGTTGGTACAGCAGGACAACGATGCACTTCAACTCGTCGATTGATTATTCACGAGGAGATCTACGACAAAGTGAAAGAAGCATTGGTGAGCGCCTACAAGCAAATCAAAATTGGCGATCCATTGGATCAATCTAATCACGTTGGACCGCTCATCGATAAAGCTGCAGTTGACATGTACTTGAACGCATTGGAAGAAGCAGTAGCAGAAGGCGGAAACATTCTCGTTGAAGGCGGCTTACTTACCGGAGCAGGTTACGAATCAGGATGTTATGTGAAACCAGCAATTGTTGAAGCGGAAAATCACTTTAAAATTGTTCAACACGAAACGTTTGCACCTATCCTCTATATTATGAAATATTCGGGTGGAGTTGAACATGCGATTAAACTTCAGAACGGTGTTCCGCAAGGATTGTCTTCTGCGATTATGACGAACAACTTGAAAGAATCTGAAGCTTTCTTATCACAAGCGGGATCAGATTGTGGAATTGCGAACGTCAACATTGGAACTTCCGGAGCTGAAATTGGCGGTGCATTCGGTGGAGAGAAAGAAACAGGAGGCGGACGAGAGTCGGGTTCAGATGCGTGGAAAGTTTACATGAGAAGGCAGACGAATACAATCAATTATTCGGATAGCCTTCCGTTGGCTCAAGGAATTAAATTTGAATTGTAAAACCCAAATAAAACAGAAAAAAAATGGGCGATTTGTGAAAATCGCCCATTTTTATTTAAGGGTCTTCGTTTCTTTCGTTTCCGACTAACAAAATTCGTTATAGGCCTCTGTCAGGTTCTCAGCAATCATTTGTGCTGTGCCTCCTTCAATGTGGTGACGTTCTAGGAAATGAACCAGTTTTCCGTCTTTGAAAAGCGCGATAGATGGCGAAGATGGAGGATAAGGCAAGAAGTATTTTCTCGCTTGCGCCGTAGCTTCACCATCAACACCTGCAAACACAGTTGCTAATCCAGTAGGTTTTTTGTCTGATTGAAGCGACAATTTCACTCCAGGTCGCATGTTTCCAGCTGCACATCCGCAAACTGAATTTACAACGACCAATAGTGCGCCTGTAGACGATTGAATGGCCTGGTCAACTTCATCACTTGTTACTAATTGACGGAATCCCACATTGGTGAGGTCGTCTTTCATTGGTTGTACTAATTCTGGTGGATACATATGAATTGACTTTACGTGTTTAAACAATTTTTTACAAAAATAAGCAATGTGAACTGTAATTCGATCATTTTATCAACCGATCCAATGTGACTTCGGGATGAAGCTCACTTTTCCCATCTAACCAACTGCACAATTCGGCGCTTAGTAGCGGGGCAAGCAAGTACCCTTTAGTCCCTAATCCATTGAAAACAAATAACTTATCAAATTCCGGATGTTTTCCCATGAAGGGCCTACGATCGACCGTTGTTGGACGCATTCCAGCCTGCTGATTGATTATTTCACAGGAAGAATCTGTTATGTATTTTAGGTTTTCTTGTAGTTGTTTTCTTCCTTCTTCTGTGACTTTGTCATCGTAGGTATTCCAGACATAGGTTGATCCAACTTTGAACGATTTTTCTCCCAATGGTAAGACAAAACATTTTCGATTCAGCGATTCGTGTTCAGGAAGTTCGTTGGATGAAATTGTCAGCACCTCACCTTTCGTTGAACTGATAGGCAAGAAATTAAACCACGGATTTTCCCTTACGTAAACGCCTTCACAAAAGATGATGCCCGAATACGATTTCCCCTTGAATGATGCAAGAACAGGATCGATATCCGCATAATTCAATTGTTCCTTGACGACTTCACCTTTAGTTGCTAACCACTCTTTTGCTTTAGCAATAAACGTTACCGTGTCCACATAAAATGCCTGTTTCACACGGCCGGTTCCGAAATCGTTTTTCGCTTTAGCATAAGTAACATCCTGATCTGTAAGTGGATTCATGTAGGGCGAAAATTCCGGTAACTTATGCTTGTCGATCCAAAATTGACGCTCCTGTTCCGATGAAAACAAGCGACGGATGTTAAGTGAATGAAAAAAGGAACTCCCCGTTTCTTGCTCTATGGACCTGTACTCCTCAACTGCCTTAGGTATAAACTCATCCGTACGCCAAGAAAGAGTCATTCGCCTGAATACCAAT
>JBILNH010000043.1:0-15886 GCA_044375095.1 Crocinitomicaceae bacterium | reverse complement strand
TTTACAAAACTAAATCCGGGTGGAACGCTTAAACTGGGTACAACACTAACAAATGTATGCTCAATAGACGTATCCGGAATTGTCACTATATTTTCAATACCCCAATCAATGAGCGTTCGGGTCAAATCAACCTCATAATACCCAGAAGAAGAGACCGTCAACGTAGAATCGTTGACTAAATTGGTCAAATTCAACGTATCATTTACAATGGGAGCTACCCAAGCAGTATCCCATTTTGCTTTTTCCTTTCTGCATGAAATCAGAAGAAATACGCATATAATAAGTAGAGAGAAATTACGCATAGGCAAATCGTTAAACGCGTTCTAAAATTGTAGCATATCCTTGTCCGACACCAATACACATAGATACAAGTGCGTAACGCTTTCCTGTTCGCTGCAATTCGAGCGCAGCAGAATGAAGAATACGTGCACCTGACATGCCCAACGGATGACCTAATGCGATTGCCCCACCATTTGGATTGATTCGTGAATCGTTGTCTTTGAGTCCTAGTGCTCTCGTACACGATAACACTTGCGCTGCAAAAGCTTCATTGAGTTCTATGATATCCATTTGATCTAGTGTTAATCCAGCTCTAAAGAGTACCTTTTTAATTGCTTCCACTGGACCTATTCCCATGATTCTTGGTTCAACTCCCGCAACAGCTGCCCCTACAATTCGAGCAATTGGTTTAAACGAAAAACGCTCTACAGCTTCATTCGACGCAATGAGCAGAGCTGCCGCACCATCATTTAGTCCCGAAGCATTACCAGCAGTAACCGATCCATCTTTTTTAAAAGCTGGTCGAAGTTGAGCAAGGGATTCAGCAGAGGTTTTGGGACGCATAAACTCATCCTTATCAAAAATAATTGGATCTTTTTTGCGCTGAGGAATGGTAACGGGGATGATTTCCTGAGCCAATCGGCCTTCTGTCTGTGCTTTGGCAGCTTTGGCCTGCGACCATGATGCAAATTGATCTTGCGCCTCGCGTTCAATCCCGTATTTATCGGCAAGGTTTTCTGCAGTCATCCCCATGCTGTCCACACCATACAATTCTTCCATCATTGGATTAATGAAACGCCAACCAAAGGATGAATCATACATTTGAGCATCACGTCCGAAGGCCGATGATGTCTTTGATATTACCCACGGACCTCGGGTCATATGCTCCACACCTCCTGCAATGTACACATCTCCTGCCCCATCTTTTATAGCCCGAGAAGCATTAATGACAGCTGCCATTCCGGAAGCACATAAGCGATTAACTGTTTCTCCACCTAATTGAACAGGCAATCCGGCGAGTAAGGAGGCCATTCGCGCCACATTTCGGTTATCTTCACCGGCTTGATTAGCGCAACCTAAAATAACATCTTCCACGTTGGACCAATCAAATTCCGGAAATTTGTTCATCAATCCTTTAAGTGCTATTGCAGCTAAATCATCCGCACGCACTGCAGCGAGCGTACCACCAAAATTTCCTATTGGAGTGCGAACTCCATCAACAATAAAAACCTCTTTTGCCATAGTTTTTTTCAATGCGATAAATGTAGTATAAATCCGCCGATTTTACGCAGACCAATACGCGTTGAAATGACTTCATTGGTTTGTTCACATGTCCCGTTGAATAACCCAGTTCACCCTGTATGAAGTATCGCTTTACTTTTGGTATTTTTACTTTGATATGGCAACTGAAAACACAGAGATTACTATTCAATTTCTTGGAGGAGCTGGCACCGTGACTGGTTCCAAGACCCTCATTAAAACCGAAAAACAACAAATTCTTGTTGACTGCGGTTTGTTTCAAGGTTTGAAAGAGTTGCGTATAAAAAACCGTGAAAAGTTTCCTGTAAATGAATCATCAATTGATACGCTTCTGCTGACTCATGCCCATCTTGATCATTGCGGATACATTCCATTACTTGTGAAAAACGGGTTTAGCGGACCTATTCATTGTACTAAACCAACACGTCAATTGGCAGAAATTATACTTCGGGATAGCGCACGAATAATGGAAGAAGATGCCGAACGAGCCAATAGACATGTGTATACAAAACACGACCGTGCTGAGCCGCTCTACACGGTAAAAGAGGTGGAAATAGCACTGGAGCAATTTGTACCACACGATTTACATGAATGGGTAGTCTTAGCGCCTGGAACTCGATTTCAATTTCTCAATAATGGCCATATTTTAGGGTCTGCATTTATCGAATTGATCATCGAAAATCAAAAAATTGTGTTTTCCGGTGATATTGGCCGTTCAAAACCAATGTTGCTTTACCCACCCCAAAAGATTAAGGAAGCTGATTACATTGTGATGGAATCAACTTATGGTGATCGATCTCATCATGTGGATGACGTGAAATTGGCTCTGTTACAAGTTATAGAAGAAACCTTTGATCGCAAAGGCATTTTAATGATTCCCAGTTTTGCAGTGGAGCGTACGCAAGAAATAATCTACTTGTTACACCAACTTCGAGACGAAGATAAATTACCCCGGATTCCCATTTTTCTAGATTCACCGATGGGCGTAAATTCAACAAAAGTGTATGAACAGTACCCAGAATGGCAAAATTTGTCCCGATTTACGTTGAACACCATGTACGACGATGTGAAATTCATCACCAATTACGAACAATCTAGAGCAGTAGTTGCTGACAAACATACCAAGATTGTTATTGCAGGAAGCGGTATGATGGAAGGAGGACGCATTTTGCATTACTTGAACAACCACATCGAAAATGACCGTAACACGCTGTTATTTGTTGGTTTTCAAGGAGAAGGAACTCGAGGAAGAGCGATAATTGAGGGAAGCGATGAAATAAAATTCTTTGGAAATTACCGAAAAGTCAAGTGTCAAATCCGTTCGATATCCTCCCTTTCTGCGCATGGTGATCAAGCGGAAATAATGGAATGGTTAACGCATTTCGAGCGACCTCCAAAACGCATTTTTTTAAATCATGGTGAGCCCCATCAATCGGATGCGCTACGTGTGAAATTACAGCATGAACTTGGTTGGAAGGTTTCTATTCCTAAATTAAACGAATCATTTACTTTAACATACAATGCTACAATCACTTAAACACCTTAATTCAGAGGATATATCATTTCTTCAATCTATTTGTCCCGGTAGATGTCAGACTCAAAAGGAAATCCTCGAAAAATATGGCCATGATGAAACGGAAGACCTTCTTTACCTTCCTGAAGTAGTCTTGCATCCAACAACTGTCGACGAGATTTCTTCAATCATGAGGTATTGCAATGCGCGCACTATTCCGGTGACACCTTCAGGAGCACGAACAGGATTGAGTGGTGGTGCATTACCAGTATTCGGTGGTGTGGCTTTATCCATGGAACGATTCAATCAAATCATTGAAATAGATGAAAAAAACCTTCAGGTAACAACAGAACCTGGTGTAATTACAGAAGTCCTTCAACAAGCGGTTGCAGAAAAGGGACTTTTTTATCCGCCTGATCCGGCAAGTAAAGGAAGTTGTTTTATTGGCGGAAATGTAGCTGAAAACTCTGGTGGACCAAAAGCCGTAAAATACGGTGTAACAAGCGATTATGTGCTTAACATGGAAGTTGTTTTGCCAACCGGTGAAGTAATTTGGACAGGAGCGAATGTGTTAAAAAATGCCACAGGCTATAACTTGACACAACTTATTGTAGGTTCTGAAGGCACACTGGGTATCATAACGAAAATTGTGCTGAGGTTAATTCCACATCCCACACATAATCTGCTTATGCTTGTTCCTTTTCGAAATGCTGAGCAAGCATGCGAGGCCGTTGCTTCGCTTTTTCAGGTTGGAATTACGCCGAGTGGAATCGAATTTATGGAACGGGATGCATTGGTATGGACTCAAGATTTCACGAAGGATTATACCATTGATGTTAAAGAAGACCATGCCGCTCATTTGCTGATTGAAGTCGATGGATTTGATCCCGAGCAATTGATGCAGGAATGCGAAAAAATCATGGTGGTAATTGAGCGATTCGATACGGATGAATTGTTATTTGCTGAATCTAAAGCACAAAAAGATGCCCTTTGGTCCTTGCGCCGAAAAGTTGGAGAAGCGGTAAAATCTCAATCGATTTACAAAGAAGAGGATACCGTGGTTCCGCGCTACTATTTACCGAATTTACTTCACGCCGTAAAATCGATTGGAAAAAAATATGGCTTTCACTCTGTATGTTACGGTCATGCCGGTGATGGAAATTTACATGTTAACATCATTAAGGGCGATCTAACAGATGAACAATGGGAAAATGAATTGCCTCTGGCGATTCGAGAATTGTTTAAAGAGGTCGTTCGACTTGGAGGAACGCTTTCAGGAGAGCACGGCATTGGTTTGGTTCAAAAAGGATATATGGATATTGCTTTTTCAGCGGTATCATTGGAAATCATGCGAAGCATTAAAAAAGTCTTTGATCCGAACGGAATCCTAAATCCAGGAAAAGTGATTGACTAGAAATTAGTTTGCGAAAAAATTCAATTCACCTGATTTCATTGCTTTATAGGATTTCGCTAAATAGGCGAGCATAATGCGCATTGCGTCAAATGCTTCTTCTGTTTCGGCACTAATTTCCTGCTTTTTCAAGCGAAGCAACATTTTCATGTACATGGCATGAAAGAGGATTTCAATGTGGTTCTTTTCTTTTAAGTTCGAGCGTTCTTTGAATTCTTCAATAAATGGCGTTGCCGTTTCGAAAAGTGTCCGGTACTTTGAATCATTCGCAAGATTAAGTAAGGTATTGTGTAAGTAACTTAACTCTACCAAGATATCGTTCAACTCATGCAAATGCCCTACTTTCTCTATCCGTTGTGCCTTCATTTGCCGAACCAGATTTTCATACCATTGGCGGTATTGGTTCAGAAAAGATTGATCGGGTAATTGAGGCTGAACAAAATCAGTGATGATGCGGTCAACGTTAAAATCATACGCGCGAATAACATCTTCAATTTGGTACATGTAAATCACATATTCCGCAATGTTTTCTTGAAGCTTTTGTTGAGCAATGAACATCTTATTTCTTTTGAATATCGGCTTCTATTTCTGATTGATGCGCATTGAGGTAAGAAGTAAAGGAACGCGTAACGTCCATCGCAGGAGAAATGTAATTTACCTGACCTCCCGGACCGTGAATCAGGAGAATATCAATTTTATTCTCTTCACAGAAACGTTTTCCAAATGCCTCAATTTTTTTACTTATTGCCTCCAATTTTTTGAGCGTTTCTTCTTCCAATTTCGCCCCTTGTGCTTGCTGGTATTGCATTAAATCAGCTTCTAGTCGCTGTGCCTGTTGTTGGATTTGCATTTGTTCATTCTGCGAAAGCATACCACTTTGCAGCTTCTCATTATTGCGAACGATAAAATTCTGGTACTCTTTCGTTCGTCGTTCAACCTCTTGTTGAAAGGCCTTTTGCTTTTTGGTAACAATTGCCTCCTGGTTTTTGAAATACGTAAATTGTTCTTTCAAGCTATCGCTGTGGTAATAGGCAATTTTAAGTCCGCCTAAATCCCTTTTTTCAACTGTAGGCGGGATCGGTTGTTCTTCTTTTTTTGTCGATGATTTACAAGATGTAAATCCAGCAATAACAGTCACTGTAAAAATTAAATAAACGAATTTTTTCATGTTTCAATCTTTTATATTTACTGAACTAAAGGCCATTTCCCAATCCGCTCTCATTTCAATAAACCGGTTTAAGCAATTGGACAACAAAGTTGGCGTAATCATCCGTTCAACATCATCAACTGTTTGGACATCTAATTCTCCAATTTTGAAGGTTTGTTCAAACTGACCCAACTCAATTTTCACAATGAACTTAGCATTATACTGGAGCAATTGAATTTTGTACCGTTCGTGCGGAATTTCTTTAATGATTCGCATGGTCAAAATTAAAAAGATTTCGCTAGGACAACAACTTTGTCTACCGAATGGTATTAAATAGCGAGTGCAATATCCCTGTATTCATTGAAAATAAAAGGAACCCTAACCATGTAGGCATAATCTTGGCCAACTTCAAACATGTCATCATCGGATTGGCGGTAACACCACTCTACTTCGGCCTCTTTTCCAGCATCAACAAGTTCATTTAACTTGTACAGAAGAAACAAAATGCGCTTTGATGATGAAATATTAAAGTACTCAAGATCGATTCGAATGCGCGTTCTTGGTTGAGGGTGAAGTAAATATGACTCGAACCAACTTAATACAGGTAACCAGAATTCGTCTGGTTGATCAGGAATAGACCTACCTTTAATTTCCATCACGCCCGTATACGCATCAAAACATATTGATGGAGTAACAGCTGTAGATTCTTTAACTAAAAGATGCATTCCTTTTAAATTGATCAACGCAAATTGCATTAAATTTTCTTAGCTTCGATTGAAAATTATACGAAGACGGAATAACGGTCGATAAAATCCAAAAAAGCAAAGTCGAAATTAACTTTTTTTTGAATAAAACATAGTTTTGGTTGATTAAAATGTATTTCTCACTGAATAATTGTCTTTTTTTGGCACTATTATTATCCGATTTTTCGAGTTGAAATCGAGTTTTATTTCGTCCGTTTTATACCTAATGAGTGAGAACAACAGGTGAGTATACTCCAATTCCGCATTTAGTCTCAACGCTTTTTGAGGATATCTCTCCTCTCGGTAATCAAGTAAAACGGTCATTTCTTCCTGTCTTTAAGGCAAAGAGCAAACAATCAGGAAAATATCACGTGTTAAAATGGATCGAAACATCCACACCTGACTCAAAGCATTTATTTGCATTGATAAACGAATCAAAATTTTCTTTTGATGTAAACGGACTGCCCTCTGGAGTGCGTTTACTAGAGGACGAGAAAACAATTCTCCTCACAAGAGATTATTTACTAGGCGTATCCTTAGATCACTTCTGGAAGACTGTTCGTTTCAAAAACCGATTTGTCACCATTAAAGCAATTTGTAGAGCACTACAACCTATACTATATGAATTAGCTCAAGAGAACATTGTTCATTGCGATATAAAACCGTCAAACATGCTGGTTAGTAATGTAAACGGCACCCTTTCTTTACAACTCATTGATTTCGGTTTGGCCATGGACACTTCGCAAATCAATGACCGTCAAGTACTTTTTCCACTTGGCTACGCTGCGCCAGAATTAATTCTAAACAGATTAGACCTTGTTGATGAACGAACGGATATTTTTTCAATCGGGATACTTATTTGGCGGTTATTGAGCGGAGAATTACCCTTGAAGCACTCTAACCCAAGCATTTATACCAATTTACAACTCAACCACCCTTTACCTGATCACTCCTCAATACCAAAAGACTGGCTTATTTTTTTACAAAAAGCGACTAAAAAGCCTCAGTTTCGAACCGCACCACGATACCTTACTAATGATGAAATCAAATTGGAACTTGAAAAAGCCAAAAAAGAACGCTTCCTCAATTTCGACGAACTTTTAACGGAAATGAATAACCTCACTTCACACCAAAGTTGGTGGAAGAGACTCGTTTAGTACAAATCTTTTCGGAAGCCTACCGCAAAGTTAAATATCAAGGGTGAATAAAGCGTAGATGCCACACTTTCCGCTGTCGGATTGCTAGCTGTGGACAAAATCATATAACCTAGACCCGCATCAAAATAAGCTGTACCAATACCCGCGAAAGTATACTTCACACCACCCGCCAATCCGACAGCCAAATTGAATATAGATCCTTTTACCATTTCATTTTGGGGCAATTGAAATTTGGTATTGTCGAAATCACTGTATTCCCTATTTACCGAATTAAAAATGAGCATAAGATTCCCCCCTCCATATGCACCAAAATCAGCGTCATAACCGTTGCCTATGTAATACCTGTTCCCTCCTTCAAGGATGACATAGTTCATTGAATTAACGAATTTGACTTGTTTGGAGTCCGTTAATGTTTCATTGTACAAAATGGTAGCCGTTGAATCTTGCTCACGTTGTTTTAACGAATAAGACAAGCGTCCATAAAAAGACAACTGATCGTCTCTTGGAATCTCACCTCCAACATGAAATCCAAAAAACGACTGTGGAACTCTAAAACTCTTTAATAAACTCACCCCACCGCTAATGCCAAACTGGGCCAATGCAGATGAATAAGTAGCAAAAAAAAGTAGAATTACGATAATTCGGTTGATTATTGATCTTTTCATATCCGTTTTTATTGGGCGTTAAAACCTGTTTACTAAACAAATGAACCTATTTAAATGCTTATTATACAATACATTCCATTACTACGCTCACTTCTTACAAATGTATACTACTTTTCAATAAAATCGCTGAAAAATAGCTCTTATTGAATAGATTTCGTATCAACTATTAAACACATATCTAGCTACACTGTTTAAAACTAACATATATTTTTTCCATTCAGGTTATATGAAAGGTCAGTCTTATTTCTCCATTGCTCTTGTCATTTTATCCTTTATTGCTATCAAGCAAATTCAAAAGGTGGGACGTGATTATTACCATTATGTTGAGCTTTTGGCTCCTGAATTAAGCGGTTTTTACTGCCTAAACTCTCCAGAAAAAGTCAGATTTCTTCCTTTTGAATTGAGAGAGATTTCAGGGTTTACGGATCATTCTGCCTTGCTTCGATTTACCTGGAATACATCTGCGCCAAACTTAGGAGACCCTAAAAAATAAATCAATCAACAGTACTCAGTTATATTTTCTAGATTTGAACTCAATATATAATTGATTTAATGAAATTTTACGTACTGACTGGCTTATTCTTTTCATTCATTATTCAGCCCTGTCTTTCTCAATCCACTGCGCATAAATCACCTTATAAAAAAGGCGTTTTTTCCATTTATTGGGGATGGAACTTGTCCGATTTCAGTCGATCTACCATTCAGTTTTCAGGAGAAAATTATGACTTTGAATTAAAAAAAGTAAAAGCAACTGATCGGCAGTCGCCTTTCGATCCCGCTGTTTATTTTCATCCACAGCGAATGACCATCCCTCAATACAATTTTAGAATCGGTTACTTTATTGCTGATCGTTACCAACTCTCATTTGGAGCTGATCACATGAAATACGTGATGGTCAGTGATCAAAAAGTTGAAATCAATGGACACATTAATGGATCTGGTACCGTTTATGATGGAAACTATTCAAACGATTCAATTGAATTATCAGCTGATTTTTTACTTTTTGAACATACGGATGGCTTGAATTATGAAAACTTCGAGTTGCGCCGATTTGAACCGCTTTATTCTATAAAACAATTCACCTTAGCAATAAATGAAGGTGTGGGAGTTGGTTTCTTGCTCCCAAGAACAAACACGACACTTTTAAACAATGACCGTTATGATCAATTTCACCTTTCTGGATATGGAATAAATGCGGTCGTTGCGTTGAACATGACTTTTTTTCGTTATTTCTTTATCCAAGGGGAATGTCGAGGTGGATTTATTCACATGCCAGATATACGTACGACAATGAATACAGCAGACCGAGCTTCACAGGCATTTTGGTTTTCTCAATACAACGTGGTTTTCGGACTTAATTTCGCAATACCAAAAAAAAGAGGAAAGGTTAATTGATACATTTGTAAAAAAGGGAATATGGCTATCTATGCATTCAATGGATTTATTCCAGTCATTAAAGAATCTAGTTTCGTGCATCCACAAGCGAGTGTAACCGGGAATGTACTTATTGGTGAACATGTGTATATAGGTCCGGGCGCTGCAATTCGAGGTGATTGGGGGCAAATAATAATTGAAGATGGTTGTAATGTGCAAGAGAACTGTACAATACATATGTTTCCTGGCACAACAGTAACCTTGAAAAAAGGAGCTCATATTGGCCATGGAGCGATTATACATGGAGGAACTATCGGCGAAAATTGTTTAATTGGAATGAACAGTGTGGTCATGGATGACGTGACAATTGAGGATGAGTGTATAATTGGCGCGTTGTGTTTTGTACCGGCAAATATGCATATCCCGAAACGCTCACTCGTGGTTGGTAATCCAGCCAAAATAATTAAACAAGTGAGTGAAGAGATGATCGCTTGGAAAACGAAAGGAACTCAATTGTATCAAGTCCTGCCAAAAGAGTGTCACGACACATTAAAACCGTGCGAACCTCTTAGAGAAATTGAAGCGAACAGGCCAAGTCAGGAGTCAATGTATTCCACCTGGAACGCAATCAAAGCAGCAGAGGATTAGACACAAAAAAGGCCGTCTATTCGACAGCCTTTTGAAATACCTTTTAAAAAGATCAATTATTTCATTGCTTTTTTCATATCAGCAGCCAACATTTTACCTCCTTTTGCATACGATTCAGCAATTCGTCCTCCAGTATCGAAATCCATACCCATCGCATTTGCACCAGGAACAAATTTCTGACTTGCTTTCACTACCATTGAAGATTTATCTGCTGTTTCAACAATAAAATATTCAAAACTCACAGCAGCCGGCTTAGAAGCAACACCAACATTGAATCCTGGTTCGATGAACTTCGTTTTAACGATCAATGTATATTTAGCGTCAGTTAAGTTTTGAGCAAACGAAATACCGTTTGAAGCCATTCCTTTGTTGATCAATTCTTCGAATTTCTCAGGATAACGAACAGATTTATCACGCTCCCATGATTGCTCCCACTTATCTCCTCTTCCTTTTTCTTTTCCGTTATATTCTTTGATTTTTTTCTTTTTGTAATCTTCTTCTGATGGAAAATCACCTACTTCCATCGCGCTGTAATCGTATTCAATATTCACTTTCTTTTGCCCTTTCAAAACAGACCATACTCCTTCTGTTACCATGATTTTCTGAGCAAATCCAATCGTTCCGACTAATAACGCAACAGAAAGGATCATTAATTTACCTATTTTCATTTTTTTTTGATTTTAAGTGTTGTTCAAAGCTATGTAAATAATACATTCATGCAACGTGTTTTACTGAAAACTTACAGTTTCATAATACGGAAAGCAGAAAAACAAAAAATGGCGATTTAACAACCGCCACTTATATTCTCTTTTTCTTTATCGAATGTAATGGAGTTCTACGCGTCGATTTTTAGCTTTTCCATTCTCCGATGAATTATCCGCAATAGGTTTCGATTCACCAAAATAGGTAGTTTCAATGCGTGATGCCTCTACTCCATTGGAAACCAAGAATTCTTTTACAGCATTCACTCGATTTTTAGACAAATTCAAATTGTATTCATCCGTACCGTTGTTGTCTGTATGTCCTTCCAATCGAATACGCAAATCCTCCCGCACAAGCATCATATTCACCAAAGCTTCAAGGTCACCGTAAGATGATTTTAAGATGATTGCCTTGTCATTGGTAAATTCCAAGCTTTTTGAGGCTAAATTCAATACACGATTTGCTTCATCATCATTTTTGCGAGCCAGCGCATTGTTTTCGATTACGACAGTGTCGATTCTCTCCACGATCACTGTATCCACTTTATACTCAACTTTGACGATTGTGTCAGGAATGTAAGCTTCTTGGTTCACAAGCAACGAGTCAACTCCTCGATTCTTTTTACGGCATAATTTCAATCCAATAATCACCTCATGTGAGCCCGCACTGTACTTCGCGATGTTTTGCATCGGAACTTCATACGCATAACCAATCATGAATAAATCCCGAACATTCAAACCAACACGACCGATTAATCCCACACCAGTTCGGTAACCTAAACCAGCGTGAACGATATTTTTATAACTCACATCGGCATTCATGTCAAATTGAGAAACCTCATTAATTCCTTTGTATAATACAGAAGGCTTCAGCGCAAATCGATCGTTTAATTGAATGCGGTAACTTAACAACCCTACCAAATGGCGGCGAAGTCCATAACCTTCCAAGTTCTCGTAGCCAAAATTAGAGTAGGTTTGAATAACTTGTTTTGAAGCGAATGATGCTTCTAACCCTTTGAATTGATATAACAACCCTAATTCAGAATTCAAAGATGAAGCTGACTGCGATCCACCATTGATAATATTATCGAGGTTATCGAACGCAATCGCATTATCAGGATTCATTCGGAATTGGTAATACCCTGCGGTAAGTCCAAAACGAATGGTATGCTCATTCAAGAAATTAAATCCGTAAGAAACAGAACCTGAGGCAGCAATTTGCTGAAGCATACCCAGTTGATCGACTAATACGTTTCCTCCAATTCCAAGTTGTTTTCCAATACGCGAATTAACGCTCAATAAACTTGTTGTTGGTGCTCCTTCCAATCGGACCCACTGATTTAAATGGGAGAAAAAGACTTCGGTACACCCACTTTCTCCTGCATAAGCCGGATTCAATGAATACCTATTGAATCCATATACGTTTGATTGTGGTGTCTGCTGAGCGAAAGTTACAAAGGTCAATCCTTGTGCAACGGCAAATAAGAATAGTTTTACGTGCTTTTTCATGACCCTTATTTTTTAAATCGGAACAAATTAACCACTCCTTTATATTCTTGTTCATCACAAGTGATGGAATAATAGTAAACGCCATCTGGAAGTAGTTCTCCATCTTTCGTTCCTCCCCATTCGTTTTGATAATCAGTAGTTTCGTACACTGCCTGACCCCAGCGGTTATATATCATCACGTTACAACCGGAAATTTGAGTGTAATCAGAAATTTTCCATGTATCATTCTGTCCGTCATCGTTCGGTGTAAGAATATTACTTATTTCAAATGGCAGAGAACAGTCATTTACGCTTACCTCTAGTCGAACGATCGAATCACAACCCGTTGACGTGGAAAATACATTTGTGTAAATGCCACTTGCTGTAATGGTAGTAGCTCCAAAAGCAACTGACTCACCTTGACAAATAGTTGTGTCTTGGGTGTATTCACTGGCATCGTCAATAAACAAGTAAAGCGTTACTAGTGAGTCACAACCTGCTGAATTAGTAAATAATTCCGAATAGGTTCCGCTTGTCGAAAGCTGTTGACTTCCTAACGTGTAGGTTTGACCCTGACAGATGGTTGCTGATTGAGTGGCATTAATAATAGGTGCAACCGTCAAATTCAATATGTTAATTGAATCACAACCATTCGCTGCTGTTAATACTTGCTGATAGCTACCAGCAGTAGTAAGATTCTGTCCGTTAAACACATAGGATTGACCAAGACAAATCGTGACATTTTGAATGGTTTGAATTGGTGGAATAACGGTCAGGAATAACGTAATGACTGAATCACACCCACCAGCGGCCGGAACTGTAGTTGTGTATGTCCCTGCTGTAGAAAGGGTATTTCCTCCGAATGCATATGAATCTCCTTGGCAAATACTTGCACTAAAATTAGAAGTCAATGTTGATTCCACAAATAAGGTGGTTGTCACTGTACTGTCGCACCCATTGGCAGCTGTAAATACATCAGAATAAATGCCTGAAGAAGAGTATGTACTTGATCCAACTGTAATTGATGTTCCTTGACATATGGTGAACGTTTGAGCTGACGCGGAAACAGGTGAAATGAATAACGTAGTAAAAATTGTACTATCACAACCATTTGCAGCCGTAAACACATCCGTATACAATCCGGCAGTTGTTTGATTTGCGCCTTCAAGGAAAATGGTTTGGCCTGCACAAATAGACGTATTTACAAAAGATAGAATTGGTGATGTTATACACGGATTGGCGCAAGCTGATGCGTTAACTGTAAACGAATAAGGACAAGAACCATCTGTAACGGATATGGTATATACTTCTGCTGATGGAACTTGAAAAACGACATTTGTACCAGCAGTAAATGATCCTACGTCTACTAAATTTCCTGAGGCATTTGCAATGGTATAGTTGAAAAGTGATCCATAATACGTTGCCATTCCCCCACTACTTGTGAAGCTGATTGTACAAGTTGAATTATTGTAAGTTGATACGGGAACAATTGGTTGCAAAAACACGACAGGTACTCCATTCGCTAAAGATGACGAACTACACGTAATTGAGCCCCAATCAGCTGGCTGATCTGCCAAAGGAGAGATGTAGTATACTTGGTTAAAGCTCGGATTGCTGAATGTCCCTGTACCATTCGTATTGTTTACAAAAACACCATTCACCGTTTCGACTGAATCAATGTACGTAAAACCAGAATTAAACACTGGGGAAGGAACCGGATTACTTGAATGCATCACAAATCCAGCCTGCAAGCAATCTGGAATATTTAGTGTTGATTGCCCTATTCCATTAAGAAGTATTCCAGGAATTAATGTATCACCAAAACAAACAAAAGCTGTGTCTGGTTGCAATACGCTAACAACTGTTCCATTAACCAATTCAACAAATACATCACCAGCATCACTAGCTACCTCTTTAATGTACTCGATAATGTACTGACCTTCGTCTCCAGGTGAACCACCATCCAATTGAACAGCATATATTTTGCCAGGAACTAAACAACATAATGACTCTTGCGTACCATCGAAGCCTGCGGAGCCTGTTAGCAATGGGGTAATTACCGGTGTGTTTCGCGTACCATCATTGGTATATGTTGCTGGATTTAACCCTCCGTAACAATCTGTTCCATTCAGCAACTCGTAGAAAGCGTACCTTAACGTGTCCATTCCAATGTATGCCCTCAAATTTATTTCCACAGCGCCAGAAGGTGGAGCAATGAAATAATGCCAAACCGTTTGATCCGCTCTATCCGCGGCAAGAGGTGTAACATCTGGTTCTCCCGCTAAATATTCGCGACACGCAAACTCATTTGATCCGGCTACAGCTTGAAAGTTTGGATTCGTACCTGCTAATGTAACCGGAATAGAATAAAGTGAATTGGCGAACGCAAGGCATAAAATATCATTTCCTGGAGGATTTGTTGTAGGGTCAATAACTGAAGGATCGTATAACCACGCATCAATGTTCTGAGCGGAGAGTGCTGTTAAATTGCTAGCTGGGTCGACCATTCCGTAGTATTTGTATCCAGGTTCAAGGCAGCGTGCATCAATAATTGCGCTTTGAACTGATCCACCAAAAACGCCGTTTAATGCGCCATCAACAGCATATAAATCCTCAAGATTTGCACATGAATAATCAGTAGGAATTCCTGGTGAGAAACGCGCATCAAAACCAAAAAGAGCAGCACTTTCGGAATATATTGCACTCTCATAATCAGTTTCAAAAACCATACGACCGTTGTTTGGCGCGACAAAGTTTAACCAAACACTCTCATTCATTTCATTATTGTTAACCGCTGGATGGTCATAATCATACGCGTGGTAATCATTCGGATTTGCTGTAGTGTGAGGGGATCCCGTTTCACCAAAGTTATTGCCACCATCGTAGGCACAACCAAATCCTAAATTGGTCGTTGGAGCTGATCCTGAACTTGAACTAATGGCATTCGTACTAGGAGTCACTGTATTTGATAAGCAAGGAATATCGATCAGGTCAGGTGCACTGCCCCCTAAAGAGTTTACTCTAAATTCATAATACCCGCGATCATTTGGATTATCAGCTGTAATCTGAACGTAGTAGGTCTGTCCAGGAATTAATTTCTGGTAGGAAATACCTGCAATTGGATCACATGAATTAAGCGTGATTTCTGCTTCCGGATCGACACCAAGAAAATCGATACCATCGGAAAATTCAATGTGCGACAAGTATTCAAATTTATCTTTAACCAATGTATTGGTGATTGGCTGTATACCAGAAGTACATGTTCCTCCATCGGCAGCATGGTAGATTTCAAAATAGGTTCCGATATCTGTACCTGCTAAATCAGTCGTAATTTGAACGGATCCACTCGCAGGAGCTACAAATTTAACCCAGGCAGAACCGCCGTTCTGCACATCTGCTGCAGCTGGTTCATTGGGTTCCAAAGAATAATCACACCAGCCAAGCGTATAAGTCGTATTTAAAGTCGCAGTAGGTGCGTCACAAATCGCATCTTCAAAATA
>JBILNH010000197.1:0-4393 GCA_044375095.1 Crocinitomicaceae bacterium | reverse complement strand
TTGAATGATTGAAACAACGCGAATAAATCATCTGTTGTTGGATCTGTAAATACAGTTCCGGGTTTATCGACGCCATGTTCTTTAAGCGCTGACCGAATAATCTCAGCCATACGAATATTGTCTTCTTGAAGAAGTTGCCGATAATTAAAGGTCGCCACCCCGTTCACTTTTCGGTCGGAAATAATAGGTAAACCCAAATCCTACGAGCAAATAGGTGGACATTTTATCCAACTCCTCCGGCGTATAACCGCCAACAGCCGTCAATCCGAGTTGATTGGGGTGGTAATCAAATCCTTGAAAACCATACCCTAAAAACAACCGATAAGAGGTTACTTCATCTGCTGTGAGAATAAATCCAACTGTTGGTTCTACATACCATGTATTGATCTGTTGCGGATTGGTTCCCAACGTATCGTTGCGATCGGTTAAAAAGTAATTCTGTGTATATCCGACTTTGATGGAAAGATCGGTGCCAAATCGTTCAGTATGAAACTTCTCCCACCCTGTTTTAACAAACGCGCTGGCCATGTGCAAACCACCTGAAACCGGTTGAGGAACACGGAATTCATTAACCGTAAAATAACCGTATCGCACACCCAATCCGAACGCTAATCCGTTTTTAAGTGCATATTGGTAAAACGGAGCCACATTTACTAATCCCTGCAGGTTATCTTGAAATGCTCCGTTGGTCATTGAATTTGGTAAGGCTACTTCCAAATTGAATGAATGTTTTGGAACAAAAGCTTGTTGAGCCAGCAATGACTGAAATGCAACTAAAAAACAAATTAATTGAATGTACCGCATGATGAAATCAAAACTACGAAAAAGATTTAGATCATCTTATGGCATCAAGAACCTCATGATAAACACTTTTCAATGAAAAAAAGTAAAAGAAAACAAAAAAAAGTAAACAATGTTACCTTTTTAGGTAACTTAGAGAAAATTACCGACCAAACCTAAAATATGACTAAACTGTTTTACCGACACATAATTTATTACGATCGTTACTATTTGGATTTTTTCGAAACATTAGATCTAGCTGTGAAACAGAAATTTAACTGGACGTTACAATTAATTTCAACAGTTGAAAAAATACCGCCAAAGTATTTTAAACATATCAGTGGAACGAATGGCATTTATGAAATCAGGGTTGAATTTCAATCGAACATATACCGGGTGTTTAGCTTTTTTGACAAAGGAAATCTGATAATATTGGTAAATGGATTTCAGAAGAAATCAACTAAGACTCCAAAAAACGAAATTGAACTGGCAATTAAAATTAAAAAACGTTATAACGATGAAATCAAAGCAAACTAAACTGACATCATTTTCAGATCACCTCGACCAACAATATGGTAAGCGAGGAACTGAAAATCGCGAGCGCTATGAGGAAGAATTTGAAGCGTTTAAGCTTGGTGTGTTGATTCAAGAGCTTCGCAAAGAAAGGGGAATGACTCAAGAACAGCTGGCGATAAAATGTGGTACGACTAAAAATTACATCTCACGGATAGAGAATAATGCAAGTGATATTCGTCTTTCCACGCTGATGCGTATCATTCGAGAAGGACTAGGAGCACATTTAACCCTTCGTGTTTCTTAAAAAGAAAACTACTCAACATTTTCCTTCCTCCTCCTTTTTCAAATGCGATCATTATTTTTACCCCATGAAATCACCCATTCTTCTGGTTATCCTATCTGGACTATCCTTTTTGGTTGTCAATTTTTTGGTGAAAATAATGGGGATGGGGCCACAACAAGCTCTTGTAACAGGTTTGCAGCAATTTCCGGCTCATGAACTGGTGTTGGCGCGATCAATCATTTCATTTGCCATAAGCGCCTACATCATTCGAAAAAAAGGACTTCCATTTTTTGGTTACAATAAAAAATGGTTAATTGTGCGCGGATGTTCGGGAATGATTGCGCTAACCATATTCTTTCATACCATCTATCATTTACCGTTGGCGATCGCGTCAACTGTTCAGTACCTCGCTCCTATTTTCACCTTGCTATTTGCGATTTTGATTTTGGGTGAACGCATTCGATTAATTCAATGGCTTTTCGTTCTAATGGCCTTTACGGGCGTACTTCTTCTCGGATTTGAGCAACAATTTTCCTCATTGAACGCATCGGTTTCGTTTTACTGGATCGGACTGGGCATTTTATCGGCTGCATTTTCTGGATTAGCGTACGTGGCAATTGTCAAGTTAAAAGCAACTGATCAACCTATTTCCATTGTGCTTTACTTCCCGATGATCGCTATTCCATTTATGGGTGTTTGGTGTCTGTACGATTTTGTTTTACCCAACGGAATCGAATGGTTTATTCTTTTGGCCATTGGTATTTTCACCCAACTAGCGCAAGTCGCACTAACAAAAGCACTCCATTATGGTAGCGCAACAATGGTGACACCTTTCCAATACCTCGGTGCCATTTATGCAGGATTAGTAGGCTATTTTATTTTCCATGAGCAGTTGTCATTTCTTGCGTATTTTGGAATCGGTTTGATTTTGATTGGTGTGGTAGCGAATTCGTTGGTGAAAAAAAGGTAAATTAGCTACAGCATGAACAACACCATAGATCGTCTTCGACTAACGCCTTTTGGCAATTTGGAACTCCTTGCAAAACAGGTAGTTGAGGGATTTATTACGGGCTTACACAAAAGTCCGTTTCATGGGTTTTCGGTGGAATTTGCCGAACATCGCCTGTACAATAGCGGTGAATCAACAAGACACATCGATTGGAAGTTATATGCCAGAAGCGAAAAGTTGTTCACGAAGAAATACGAAGAAGAAACCAATTTGCGTTGTCAGATAGTTATTGACGGTTCAAGCTCCATGTATTTTCCGAAAGATGGAAACATAACTAAATATGAATTCGCGACCTATGCGGCTGCCTCATTGATTGAATTACTTCGCAAGCAGCGAGATGCGGTAGGTTTATCCATTTTCACTGATAAATTGGATATTCACACAGCAGCAAAATCATCAACTGCTCACCACCGCTTCCTCTATACCGAACTGGAAAAACGGTTACGCGACTATGAGCAAAGTGAACGAAAATCAACTGCCACTATTCAATCGTTTCACGATGTAGCTGAACTTTGTCACCAACGCTCACTCATCATCATCTTCTCTGATCTACTTGATGATCCCAGCCGCATTGATGAATTGTTTCAGGCATTCCAACACATGAAGCACAACAAGCACGAGGTCATTCTCTTTCATGTCAATCAAGCAAAGACGGAAATCGATTTTAACCTGGATAACCGACCTTATCAGTTGATCGATATGGAAACAGGTGAGTCAATGATGGTCCAGCCGGCAGAAATGCGCACAACCTATGTCGATGCCATGCAACGCTACATGGAGGAAATCAAGTTGCGCTGTGCAAACCACCAAATTGATTTTGTACAAGCCGATATTGACGGTGGATACAACGATGTATTGATTCACTATTTGTTAAAGCGTCAACGCTTACATTAGCCCGAAATTGGCTGATGTGCTTCATCCAATAGGTCAGTAACCGTTTTTACCGGACTGAATGCTTCAGAAGGAATCTCAACAAAAACTGTATTCCAATTGGCCATTGATCCGTTCCACAATCCCGGTCGCTCAACGTAACGAATCGATTTTCCTTGCTGGGTTTTATTTACGACAAAAAACTGATCGTAATCTACATAATCGTGCAAATCGAATTTTTCACCGTTTAAATCATACGGACATATCGCCAGCATAACAGGGTTAAAATGCGTGCTTTCCTCAAGTATAGCGAGCTGATCTTTTGAGGGTTCAACCTGTGCTTTTTCAACGATTTGTTTAGATATAATCCCGTTCTTTTTCACCCAAAAAGGACCTCCTCCAGGTTGACCTTCATTTTTTACCATCCCACACACGCGGTATGGACGATTAAGTATACTCCGGATTTCATTTTCGGGTAAATCGAACAGATCCTCAAGCGAAAACGCCAGTTGAAAATCCTCTACTAACGTGTTCCAGTCTTTCCGATTGAATTGATCAAGCAATAATTTCGCACGTTTACGAAAATCGAGTAATAGTCCAGATAAGATTTGCCACTGCTCAATTGATGCGGATTTGCGATCACCGTGCTGAATGTTATCAATATTCTTGATACAGATCAGTCCTGATTCCAAGGCATCAAGGTTTGTAATTAACGCACCATGACCAGAAGGACGCGTGATCAATTTACCTTCGTCGTCGTGTACCAATTGAAAGCTCTCGTCAAAAGCGACGGAATTCGTTGACTCCAGCTGTTCAGAAAAACTAAGTTTTACGGTTTCCCCTGGACAAGCATGTTGAATTGATTCTTGTATTTCTCGCTCAAAAACAGACTGAATTGTAAAATGAAAATCTACCTGACGTTGAAATCCACCTAT
>JBILNH010000196.1:0-4408 GCA_044375095.1 Crocinitomicaceae bacterium | reverse complement strand
CGTTGCAATTTTAAATGCTAATCCAGCGAAAGGCTCATCGTAAGATGGCTTACGTGTAACTTCTTCGTCTGTTTTTGGATTTACTCCAGAAATTGCTTCAATATCCATTGGAGAAGGTAAGATTTCCATTACCATATCAAGCATAGCCTGAACTCCTTTGTTTTTAAATGAAGATCCACACATCATTGGAACTACTTTTCCAGAAATAGTGGCCTCACGAAGTGCATTAAGAATTTCTCTTTCCGTCAATGAGTTTTCATCTTCGAAGAATTTCTCCATCAATGTTTCATCGAATTCAGCAACTGCTTCAAGTAATTCACTTCTAAGCTTGCGTGCCTCATCAATAATATCAGCTGGAATCTCTACTTCTTGAAAAGTCATTCCTTGATCAGCGTCATTCCAAACAACCCCTCTCCAGTTAATCAAATCAACCACACCTCTGAAATTATCCTCATCTCCGATGTTAATTTGAAGTGGAAGCGCGTGACTACCTAACATATCTTTTACTTGCTGACAAACCTTTAAGAAATCAGCTCCTTGACGGTCCATTTTGTTAACGAATCCAATTCGAGGAACGTTGTAGTTGTTTGCCAAACGCCAGTTCGTCTCAGATTGTGGTTCAACACCATCAACTGCTGAGAAAAGAAATACTAGTCCATCAAGTACGCGAAGGGAACGGTTTACTTCTACAGTAAAATCAACGTGTCCAGGAGTGTCAATGATATTGATGTGGTATTTTTGCCCTCGGTAGTTCCAGTTTACTGTTGTTGCAGCAGAAGTAATGGTAATTCCACGCTCTTGCTCTTGCTCCATCCAGTCCATTGTCGCACCACCTTCGTGTACTTCACCAATTTTATGGTTCACACCAGAGTAATAAAGTATACGCTCAGTTGTCGTGGTCTTTCCAGCATCAATGTGTGCTGCAATACCAATGTTACGAGTAAATTTAAGATCTCTTGCCATTTCCTATTAAAATCTAAAATGTGAAAATGCTTTATTCGCTTCTGCCATTCGAAGAGTATCTTCTTTTTTCTTGTACGCAGCACCTTCTTCTTTTGATGCAGCAATGATTTCACTTGCCAATTTCCCTGACATCGTTTTTTCGTTGCGCTTACGTGCATATCCAATCAACCACTTCATCGCAAGTGAAGCTTTGCGGTCTTCACGAACAGGGGTTGGGATTTGAAAAGTAGCACCACCAACGCGACGGCTACGAACCTCTACACTTGGCGTTACATTTTCAAGGGCTTTTCGCCACACGTCTAATCCTTCTTGATCTTCAATCTTTTTATCTATGATTTCAATTGCATCATAGAATATCTTAAATGCCAAACTCTTCTTACCGTCGTACATTAAGTTGTTAACGAATTTCGTTACCACAACGTCATTAAACTTAGGATCTGGGAGAATCGCTATTTTTTTGGCCTTTCTTCTTCTCATCTCTTAATGTTTTTCAGATTATTTCTGTTTAGGTCGTTTAGTTCCATACTTTGAACGACGTTGAGTTCTTCCTTCAACACCTGCAGTGTCTTCAGCACCACGAACAATGTGGTAACGAACCCCTGGAAGATCTTTCACCCTTCCTCCTCTTACTAACACAAGAGAGTGTTCTTGTAGGTTGTGACCTTCACCACCGATATATGCATTGACTTCTTTTCGCATAGCCGAGTTCGGTTTCTTTGGAGTAGTTGTGTAAACCCTTACACAAACTCCTTTACGCTGTGGACATGAATCAAGTGCAGCAGACTTACTTTTCTTGACTACCGCTGTTCTTCCTTTGCGAACTAATTGTTGAATAGTTGGCATAAAATACTCTTAATTTTTATAAATATAGTTTACCCCCAAATACACTTTGAGGGGTGCAAAGATATTGGATTTAAATTAGAAAGCAAGTAGTTATTAAAAAAAAGTGCGATTTTTTCACAATTTGGTGTTCACATCTTCTTTTGGAATTATTGAGTTAAGACAGCTTTTTTGAATTTTGAACAAAAATCAACATTATTCATTTCATTAAAGCCAATGAAGCCAACAAACGATGAAAGAGAAATAAAAAAGCCGTAAGATTTATCTCACGACTTTAATATGTTGTTAAGATAATACTATCTATACAATGTACTTTTTACTGCTTTGACGATTCGCTCCACATTTGGCAATGCCTCATCGATCAATGTTGGGGAAAAGGCAAATGGCGTATCTGTTTGCGTTACGCGCATGACAGGGGCGTCTAAATAATCAAACGCATAACGCTGTAAGTGGTAAGCAATCTCTGAGGAAATTGACGCCAATGGCCAAGATTCTTCAACAACCACGCAACGATTCGTTTTCTTGACCGATCCAACTACACAGGCGTAATCTATCGGGCGAACAGTTCTAAGATCGATAATTTCAACTGAAATACCTTCCTTTTCCAAAACCTCAGCAGCTTCTTGAGCTACTTTGATGATTTTTCCAAACGTTACTAACGTAACATCGGAACCTTTTCTCTTTATGTCTGCAACACCAATTGGAATAAGGTATTCTCCTTCAGGTATTTCACCTTTATCTCCGTACATTTTTTCAGATTCAAGAAAAACGACTGGATCATTGTCTCGAATCGCGGACTTCAATAACCCCTTGGCATCGTAAGGATTGGAAGGTGTAATTACTTTTAATCCGGGAACGTGTGCATAGAACGCTTCAAAAGATTGCGAGTGCGTTGCAGCTAATTGACCAGCCGTACCATTACCTCCTCTAAATACGATAGGGCAATGGTATTGTCCACCAGACATTTGAAGCATTTTAGCAGCACTGTTGATAATTTGATCGGCAGCAAGAATAGCAAAGTTCCATGTCATGAATTCAACAATTGGACGTAACCCATTCATTGAAGCTCCAACCGCAATTCCGGCAAATCCCAACTCAGCAATCGGTGTATCAATGACACGTTTTGCACCAAATTCATCGAGCATACCTTGAGATACTTTGTAGGCCCCATTGTATTCAGCTACCTCTTCGCCCATTAAAAAAACGGACTCATCCCTTCGCATTTCTTCGGACATTGCCTCACGCAATGCTTCTCTAAACTGTACTGTTTTCATACTAAAATTGTGCTGACGTAGTTTTGCAGGAACAAAAATAAAAAAGAAAACTAAGGTATTGTTGGAATAATTGGATTTCAGTTCATTTTCTCAACGGGAAATTCAATTTTAAATGAGGTCCATTCGTCATTGGAGTCAAGAGAAATCTTGGCATTATGCTCATCAACGACATTTTTAACAATACTCAATCCTAATCCTGTTCCGTTTTTATCTCGTTTGGTTGAGAAGAATTTATTAAAGATTTGACTTTGGATTGTCTCTGGAATTTTCGGTCCGTTATTCGAAACAATAACAATGATTGAATCAGAATCACTTTTTGTTTCAATGCGAATTTGCTTGTTTGACTTTTCTTCCATTGCGTCAAGCGCGTTTTTAATGAGGTTTGACCATAGTTGGAAAAGTTTAATGTCGTAACCCTGAATGAATAATCCGTCTTCAAATGAAGTGTCTAACTTCAATTGCTTTCTCAGTTCGTGGTTAAATACGTTCAACACAACCCTTATGTTCTTTTCTAAATCAATTGAAAGTCTTTCTGGCGTTATGCCTTTATTTATAAATGAACGAATATCTTTTACCACATTCGCAGCACGCTCAGTAGAAAGTAAAATTGTATGCAACAAATTATCTTTCATTTGAAGGCTGTATACAATTGACAGGAAGACCAAAGGGTCGGATAACTCGAGTATTTTACCGATCAATTCAATTGCAGCAAACGGAATGGAGCATTCGATCAATTTTTGAGAGATTACATGTGTCAATTCATTATCAAAATTGAATTGATCAATGAGCAATCGTTCCATGACCAATCGATCTTTCATCTTTTGCATCCCACTAACTGCAATAGATGAAGGGTATGTTTTTGCCACCTCATTTGCCAAAACTTGCTCAGATTGAGATAGAAGCCCATACTTTTCAGAGAGTTCATCTAGCACCATTTGAAGGCTTTCAGCTCCAACCTTCGCCGATCCAAGCGGTGTATTTAAATCATGCGCAATACCTGCAGAAATTTCTCCAATGGTAGCAAGTTTTTCTTGTTCTACAATTGTACGAGATAACTCAAGGTTCTTTCTTGTATTCTCTAGAACGCGCGACTCAAGATTTTCATTGATCTTCTTTATTTCTTCGGAAGTACTTTTAAGTTCAGTAATATCAGTTTCAACCGCCATGTAGCCATACAATTCACCTTTTCTCGATCTTAATGGTACAATATTTAATTCAAGCCAATATTCATTACCGTGTTTTCCTCTATTGAGTATTTCAGTTCTCACTTCCTCCTCTTTATTTAACTTCTCACGAATCATTTCGATAGCAGTTAAATCTGTTTTTTCAAA
>JBILNH010000027.1:0-20272 GCA_044375095.1 Crocinitomicaceae bacterium | reverse complement strand
CTCTTCGCTTATTGAAGCGGCGTTTTTTCTGACCAGAGGCTGCAGTATTTTGATCGGATTGCTGCGTTTTTACCTCGCTAGTAACAGCCGGTTGTTTAACCGAATCCTCTGTACGCGTTCTCTCTCCGGGATGATTGCCTGGTTTCTTTTTCTTCTTTTTGGTTTTGAACGCGTGTTCGAAACGATGAAGGCTATCTTGACCAACTACGTTGGTGTAGTCGGGTTCTTTGATCACTTCTTGAACAAAATCAACCAAGTCTTTTGGTTTTATTCCTTCAATATTCAACTTAACGATTTCTCTCACACGAGCTGGATCCAGCGGAATGAGTCCTGAAACACCCGCTTCTCCTTCATACGCATACCACATTTGACGCTTAAACACGTCCGTTTTAACATGGTACGCTGAACCTTTTTCGGTACGTAATTTTGTTTCAGTTTTTGGAAACGACTTGATGGCATCTAAATACATATCAAGTTCGTAATTCAGGCAACATTTTAACTTTCCACATTGACCTGCAAGTTTCTGTGGATTTAGTGACAGCTGCTGATACCGTGCGGCTGAAGTTGAAACAGACCTGAAATCTGTTAACCAAGTTGAACAGCATAATTCACGGCCGCATGAACCAATTCCTCCTAAGCGTGATGCCTCTTGACGCGATCCAATTTGACGCATTTCAATACGAATACGAAACTGGTCGGCCATGTCTTTGATCAATTGTCGAAAGTCAACCCTGCTGTCGGCCGTGTAGTAAAAAGTAGCTTTTTTCAAATCGCCTTGGTATTCGACGTCAGAAATTTTCATTTCTAAGCCAATATTGACGGCAAGGGTGCGAGATTTATAAAGCACTTCTTTTTCAAGCGCGCGCGCCTGAGCCCATTTGTCAATTTCTTCCTGATTGGCAATATGAAGTATTTTCTTAGTCTCCATAGGTTTCAACCCTGGAGCCTTTTTTTTCACTTGTATTCTGGCTAATTCACCAACAACTGATACCACACCAATATCGTAACCCGGGCTTGCTTCAACTGTAACAACGTCACCGACTTGCAAACTCAAGTTACTGGTGTTTCGGTAAAATCCTTTTCTACTGTTTTTGAAACGGATTTCCACTATATCATAAGGTGCGTGTCCTGACGGAAGCGCAATATTTGCTAACCAATCATACACCTCTAATTTGTTGCATCCTCCAGAACTACAGGTGCCATTGTTTTTACATCCCCGTGGAGTTCCTCCTCCACTACTGCATGACGAACAGCCCATAATTCTAAAATATATAGTGTAAAAATAACAAATTATGCGACAACGAACGAAGTAGATTCAACGCAATAAACAGTGAATGTATTACGCAAAGTGAATGTATCGCATCACCTTAAAGCAAAGTTCCGTGAATAAAATTTTAGGACTGGCATTTCTGTCAACGTGGAAATGGGCCGAATTAAACGCGGTATTAAAATCCATCAGGTTCTTTCCTGAAATGAATCTTGAAAAATTAGTTAAGAACGATGCCTCATCAGAAGAAACTTGTGTCAACTGATCGTTGGTGTAATTTCGCAGCATACTTTGGCGAAACATGTGTAGCGCATACGTGAGGTATCCTTTTTGGTATTCTTTTCCGAAAACACCTATTTCCTCGGCCCAATCTAGCATGGCAATAACATCCTTTTTATAACACACCCTCATCATATTTACAAACAATGCGTGGTATGTGTGCTCCTCATTCTCCTCAGCAACAAGTTGAATTGCCGTAAGTACATCTCCAGATGAACGAGAAAGTATACTGTCTGATTTTTCTGTTCCTAACGCATGCTTTTGTTTTATGAAAAATTCAAGGTCCGCATGTTCTATTCTCGGCACATGAACCAGTTGTGTTCGAGATAAAATTGTCGGTAATAATTTATCTTGTTGTTCGGCAAGAAGAATGAATAGCGTTTTAGCTGGCGGTTCTTCCAAAATTTTTAGCAGTTTATTGGAACAATCCGTGTTCATTTCCTCAGCCATCCAAATGAGCATGACTTTATAGCCTCCTTCAAAAGACTTAAGGCTTAACTTTCGGATGATTTCCTGGCTTTCTTGCGTGCCAATAATCGGTTTTCGTTCTTTTGGGTCGATGCGTTGCGTCCAGCCATACAAATCAAAATACAGCGTGGCTTTAATTTGTTCGCGCCAATCGGCCAGAAAAGGATCGGATGTTTTATTAATGGCTTGTACAACTGGAAACGAAAAGTGCAAATCCGGATGCTGCAATTCAGTTACTTTTCTGCATGACGGACAGGTGCCACAACTATCGTTATCGGACGGTTGATCACAAAATAAATACTGAACAAACGCAAGCGCAAGAGAAAGGCCTCCATGACCTGGCTTACCTAAAAACAGTTGTGCATGACTTATTTTCTGAGACCGAACCTCATGAATGAGTCGTTCTTTAAGAACAGCTTGACCAACAACATTTTTAAATTGCATGCCTAAAAATAGCGGTTATTTGCTTGGCAGCACCTTCCGTCGGTATGCTAAAAAATAAATTGTATCTTTAAATCGCTAAATAAATCCTATTGCTATGAAAAAAGTTGTCTTTTTTATCGTCTTTTCTTTTTCCCTTAGTTTAATGCTTCACGCAAGAAGCGAAAACAGTTTTTTAGGGTCAACTAAAATCGATGCCATTTCCTTTACTGTAAGTGCGAAATCAGAAGATGGAAAACCAATTGAAGGGGCGTTGGTAAAGATCACCTCATCAGGAATAACAATTGGTGCAGGAACCACAAATAATATGGGGAATGCAATTATTCGAATAGCATCTTATGAACAGCAACTCGCAGATGTTTCAGTAAGTCATTCGTTGTACAAGGACCAATTTTTGAGTGGTATTACATTGGCAGAAGGCAAAATAGTCGCTATCTCTCTAAAGCGGCAAACAGCAACCGCAGATGTCATTGCGGAAAAAACAGAAGAAAAAGTTGCTAAAATCGAAGATAAAACAACAAAGGCTAACGAAAAAACCACTCAATACGAAACAGAAGCAGAGCGTCTAGCACGGGAGCGAGAAGCTGTTCAACAGTCTCAAGAACAACTTATAAAAGAACGAGAGGAAGCACAACGCATAGCAGAAGAAAAAAAGCGTCAAGCGGATCAAAAACAACTTGAAGCGGATGAAGCACGAATGGCGCTAGAAAAAGAAAAGGCAGAAGCACAACGTATCAAAGATGAAGAACTTCGTAAGGCTGATTTAGACGCTGCCAAAAGAGCTGAAGAAGCAAGAAGACGTGAACAAGAAGCTCAAAACCGTCAAAACAACCAATTAGTTGAGGTAAAGGATGACGAAAAAAATGCTGAAAAAGAAGCGGCTGAAAAGCAACAAGATCAGAAAAAAGCAATTGAAGAAGCAGAAAGAAAAGCAAAAGAAGACGAGCAAAAAGCAAAGCAGGAAAAAAATGCTGCAGAAGACAAAGAAGCTGAAGCGAAAGAAAAAGCTAAGCGCGAAAAAGAAGCACTGAAATCAGAGGAGAAAAAAGCTGAAGAAGAGAAAGAAGCGAAAGAAAGTGCTGAAAAAGAAGCAAAGGAAGCAGAGAAAAAAGAGAAAGAAGCCGAAAAAGAGAAAAAAGAAGCGGAAAAAGAAGCGAAGGAGGTAGCAAAAGAAAAAGAAGCGGCTCAAGAATTAAAGGAAAAGCTTGCTGAACTCGATGAAGAACAAGAAGAAATCGATGATGCCAGAAAAGAATTGGATAAAGAACAAAAAGAACTAGACAAGAAAAAGAAAAAAGGGAAGAAGCTAGACAAACTAGCAAAAGAACAAGAAAAAATAGATGAGAAAAACAAAGAGTTGGATGAGAAGCAAAAAAAGCTCGACGATAAACGTAAAAAAGCGATGAAAAAAGCAAAGTAATTCCAATTCGAAAAGTAATACATATACAAAAGCGGTAGTGAAAACTACCGCTTTTTTTATGTTACTTTCGCAGTCATGTTTGCGCGTTACAAGTATCATTTACTTCTCCATATCATCATATTTATGTGGGGCTTTACCGGAATTCTGGGAAAAGTAATCCAGTTAGATGCTGTTGTGATTGTCTGGCACCGCGTACTTATTGCGATGGTCGCTTTAGGAATTGCCCTTTTAATTCTCAAAAAGCCAATCAAGCTTTCCTCACGAAAAGAGTTGTTAAAGCTTTCTGGAGTCGGTGTAATTGTCGCGTTACATTGGGTCACATTTTACCAATCCATCCAACTATCCACCGCTTCTTTAGGTATTTTATGTTTATCTACAACGACACTTCATGTTGCTTGGCTCGAACCACTTGTAATGAAACGCCCGTTTTCATGGGTTGAATTTGCGCTTGGTCTATTGGTTATTTGTGGAATCTATTTTGTTTCACGTGACTTTGATGCGTCTGACATGAAAGCATTGGCTTATGGTTTGTGCTCAGCGTTATTCGCCGCTTTGTTTTCTGTGTTTAATGGTAAACTTGTACAGCAAACACCGGCTCACCAAATCACGCTAATTGAAATGGTTTCTGCATTCGTCGTAATTAGTGTTTATTTACTTTATATTGGTCGATTAGACACTTCCTTGTTCACCATGCGAGTGGCTGATTTCTTGTGGTTACTGTTTCTTGGAATACTTTGTACGTCTTTCGCTTTTCTCGCAACAATCGAGGTGGTGAAACGACTTGGTGCCTTCACTGTATCCTTGAGTATCAATCTTGAACCAGTATATACGATTGTGCTTGCCATTTTCATTCTTGGTGAACACGAGCTGCTCAGCCCATCATTTTATATTGGATCTGTAGTCATCGTGGTGGTGATCATCTTAAATGGATTAATAAGGCACTACCTAAAGCCTACACCAACAACAAGCGTTAATCAATAAACTGAGCATTAAACTTTAGCCATTGTGTACTTTGTGTGTCGTTCATTACACGCGGGACTTTATTTTGTGATCCCGACTTTCCAATAAGGTCCAGATAGGCATAAAAACGATTTACGGGAATACACTCTATTTTTGGAGAATTTAAGCTGTATTTTCGAACGGCGGCGTAATCGTCGTTTAACTCACACAAGCGTTTATCGATCAAGTGGAGTAATTTATCGTTGTCCACCCGATCATTTGTCCCTATATACCAAACATGTCGTTGATTTTCGGTGTCAGCAAAAAGGGAGAATTCAGGTATTTCTATGCCTAATTCAATACTTGAATAGTGAATGGCGGCATTTATATTATCGAGAGATAAATGTTCCCCAACTAAACTTAAAAACTGTTTAATTCTTCCTGTAATGCGTATTTCCCGTTCATCAACATTTACAAATTGAACCAAATCACCAATCATATAACGCCATAACCCCGCGTTTGTCGTAATTACCATGGCATAGTCGACTCCTTCTGTAACCTCACTTAACGTTAATGCTTTATAGGCATCTTTTACAGCACCGGTTTCATTAAAAAAGGCAGAACTAAACGGGACAAACTCGTAAAAAATCCCCGCATCAAGCAAAAGTTGCATGGTCTTTCTTTCTGGCGAACGTTGGTAAGCAAAATAGCCTTCACTTGCCAGGTACGTGTCCATCAAATGAACTTTTTTGGAGATCAATTTTTCGAGTCGAGGAATATAAGGCTCCATAAAAACCCCGCCGTGGACATAAACTTGAAAATTAGGCCACATGTCGTGAATTGAGTCCAGTTTGTAGTGATCAACGATTCGTTCCATTAACATCAAACACCAACTTGGAACGCCTGCAACTATACCAATGTTCCAGTCAGGTGCTTTTTCCACCATTTTATCCAGCTTTTTATTCCAGTCTTTTATTCCAGCTATTCGGTTTCCGGGTTTGGTAAATGGGTTGACAATAAACGATGTGTATTTTTTTAATATTCCGCTTAAATCACCTTCAATATGTGTTCGTTTTTTTGTGAGTTTAGCCGATCCTCCGACGGCTAAAATATGAGCTGCAAAGAAAGATTCGGGTAGATCTAACTCGTGTAATGTAGATGTTTGACGCAAGCCGGTTTTTTGAAAGGAACGAATCATTTCTTCGGTTACCGGAATGCGTTTACTTGGTGATCCTGTCGTGCCTGATGAAAGTGCATAATGCGAGATTCTACCCGGCCATGTGTGGTCTTTTACTCCTTCTATAGACTCTTTTAACCATTTTTCATAGAATTCATCGTAATCTGTAATGGGAACGCTCGTTTGAAAACCCTCAACTATTTCGCTTGATTCTGTGAGTTGTTCAAACCCATAATGAACACCTAAATTCGTATGTTTTGCGCGTGTGATTAATTTCTCAAGTGTCTTCAACTGGTTGATGTATTCCTTCCCTTTGTTGAAATTTCTTCGGTAGTTAATCTCGGTTGTTTTTTTGAGCAGTTTCCCAATTATTTGCATTCCAAGCGGATTTAGGTAACAAAGTTAGTCCTTTCATTTTGTTTTTAATAAATAAGCTCGCCTTTCAAACCAGCAGTTTTAACAAAGCTTTTCAAACTCGATTTTCTTATTTACTACCTTTGTACCGTTAAAACCGCTTAAACAAAAACCCTTCAACATGACAAAAAAAACCTTCATTGTTCCTCACGACTTTACTGAGGTTGCTGATAATGCACTTGAACACGCTATAGCCACAGCGAAACCTTTACAAGCGGTTGTTTACGTACTTCATGTGGTTCCAAAAGAAAAACACATAAAAGAAGCAGAACAAAAATTAGCTGAAATAATTTCAAAATATACTGCTGAAGGATTAGAATTAATACCAACTGTGCGGGTTGGGAGCATTTTTGAAGACATTGGAGAGTTTGCAGCAGAACACCATGCAGAGCTCATATTTATGGGTACACATGGCGCACATGGTTGGCAACACATTACAGGAAGTTACGCGTTAAAAGTCATTACCAGCTCAAGTGTTCCGTTTATCATTGTTCAGGAAAAAGGAGTTAAGCCATCAGGATACGACGACATTGTTGTTCCGATGGATTTACACAAAGAAACCAAGCAAAAACTTGCCATTGTTGCGAACCTGGCTACTTATTTTAACTCCCGTGTTCACGTCATTACACCTGATGAAAGTGATGAGTTTTTACGCCATCAAGTGTTAGCGAACATTTCATTTGCTAATAAGTTTTTTGCCGATCGTGGAATTGATGTGACCACCACTCTTGCGCCGAGCAGCGGTTTTGATAAAGAGGTTGTTAAGCACGCGGTAAGTTTAGACGCAGATCTAATCGCTATTATGAATTTAAACCGAAGTAATTTCTTTGGAAGCATCACTGCGAATTATGAGCAATACATCATAACAAATGATGCGAAAATTCCAGCACTGGTTGTTAATCCGATCGATTTAAATCCTTACGGTCAAAGCGTGTTGTTCAGTTAATCAACGTATTCATTTCGATCCAATCGGTCAATTACCTCTTGTAAATTTTTCAATTTCTTAGGTCTTCTTGTCTGAATAGCTGTTTCGGTAAAGTAGCGGTGAGACGTAAGGAATTGCACTTGTATTTCATCCCATTTTCGGTCGCTGTCTAATTTTCCGTGTTCGCGTAATTCACGTCTTAATTTGTCGGCAATTTCATGAAAATCATCTCTGCCCAGGTAGTCTAAATCGGCATCGCATATGATTTCCTCTAATTTGTTTTTAGGCTGATGAGGGATTTGAGTAGCGTAAATCAACTCCTTAATGGTTTCAATGTGTTGGTTCGTATACCCGTACTTAGGCAATATTTCCTCTGCTAATCGCGCACCTACAGGTTCATTTCTGTCGTATTGTTCAACGAAACCCGCATCGTGATAAGTTGCAGCCGACTTTAATAAAAACAACCCTTCATCAGTTACTCCTTCCATTAATGCTAATCGCTCGACTGCTTTTACTACGTCTTGCGTGTGTTTAATGCTGTGGTAATGTAATTTGTCGGTCAGCCCTTTTTGAAGGACTTTCATAATGTGGCGTTCGGCTTTGTAATAATTAATCGAACTATAAAGATGCAGGTTAACGATTTGTTGAAAGCGTTCGTTTGGATAAACGCCATCGCCATTGATAGACAGCTCGGGTTTAATGCGCTCAACAGTATACATATCAAGTATTCCTCGGCTTTTTGTTTGTGCTTTTCCACGAAAAACACATTCAAAATAAGGCTCAATGTGTTTAAATGTACTTCCTGTTATTGTTACTTTTCCGGGTTCACCGAGCATTTCCATTCGTTGCGCATGATTTACCGTTGCACCCCATACATCAAAAGCCAAGCGTTCACTTCCAATAACCCCTGCTGTTACTTCCCCTGTGTTTATTCCTAGCCGCAACTCCCAAAAATCGGTATGGTTCGCAATCGCTTCGTTTTTCATTTTATGCATAAAATCCTGGATCTGAACGGCGGCAAGGCACGTGTCAATAGGATTCGTGTTGTTGCGCACAGGAACACCACCTGCGCACATATACGCATCACCGATGGTTTTTATTTTTTCTAATCCATTGTTCACGATAATCTCGTCGAACTTTCTAAAATAAAAATCGAGTCGACCAACCAACTCTGTTGGGTTCATGTGTTCCGCTATCTTTGTAAACCCTACGAAATCGGTGAAAAGAACAGAAACCGTTTTATAGGCTCGGGCGCTTACTTTTCCGCGGCGTTTTAATTCTTCTGCTGTTGTAGCCGGAATGACATTTTGCAATAGTTTTTCCGTTTTATCCTTTTCAATTTGAAGAAGGCGCTGTTGCTCTACCACTTTGTTTTTTTCCTCTTCAAGCTGTTGGCTTTGCTTGGTTATTTTTTCGTTTTGTTGGCGGATTTCACGTGTTCGTTCAGCAATTTTCATTTCCAGTCGAACCTGTTCGCGGCGTTCAGATTCGATGCGTTGTCTAACAACCAATCTTACACCGATAGCAACAAGGAGGGTAACGATGGTCCAGAACCACCAAGAACCCCAAAAAGGAGGCCGAATATTTATTTTTAATGCTGTTGGAATCCCCCATTCACTGGTCCCTATGCGAGCATAGAGTAGTAATTCGTATTCTCCCGGCGATAAGGAACTGAACCTTAGTTCATTCACGTTTCCAATGGTGATTTCACCTTCGTCACTTCCTAGAAGAACGTATTTGTAATTTACCGTTTCTGGATTTCCTAAATCAGATGGTTGAAAGCGGATCGCAAAACTTCGCTGTCTGTAAGAGAGTTCTAATTCAGAAGTTTGTGCAATAGGGCTGGTTAAGGGCGATCCTTTTTCATTCGGTTTCTGCCATCCTTTATCCAGTTTAAACTTAGTAAATATTACACTAATTGTATTGGTTACGTTGTTGAGTTCGGCAGGCTTAAAGTAATTGAATCCATATATTCCACCGAAAAACAACTCTCCTGATGACCCCTTCATATATGCCCCGATGTTAAACTCATTACTCATAAGTCCATCTTGTTCTGTAAATTGGGCTATTTTCTTTGTCGAAGGGTGGAAACTACAGATGCCTTTATTTGTACTGAGCCACAACCTACCATCGCCGCCATTAACAACAGCATAAACCACATTGTTAGGAAGGCCCTCTTTTTTTGTAAAGGTTCTTACTTCTTTCGTTTTTTCATTCCAATACATCAATCCAGATCCAAATGTTCCCATCCAAAAGGTATTCGGTCCAGATTGATAAATAGAAGTTATATAATCTTTTGATTTACTTGTGAGGTAGGTATTTAGCTTGTATGGTACAATTGAAACTTCCTCGTTTTTAAGTGATAACACGTTTAATTCACCCGTACTTGTTGCAAACCAAATACGCCCATCCTTACCTTTAAAAACTAAACGACATACACCTTGGGTAATTGTTTTTGTCGGCTTTTTCGGTTGGTGCTCAAAAACCTGTGATTTTTTATTTTTTAAGTCTACCAATACAACACCTCCTTTTGTGGCGAGAAAATACTGTTCATCTTTCCAATGCGCAATGGAATAAATTCGGTTAAATCGATCGGCAATTTCTTTTTGAAGCAATGCAACTTTAGTAAAAGAATACGCGTTTTTTCCTGTAATTTTTAATTCATACAAGCCATCAACGCAACCAACTAACAAATGGTTGTCGTTTACAGTAAACAGCGACAACACCGATGTTTCTGTTCCTTCATTTACGGTTGATTCCGTTCTTTTTCTATAAAACTGATCATATAAACCCGTTGCGCGATCCCATCTTGAAACGCCAACATCCGTTCCGATAAAAACATACTTCGATTTTTTTCCTTCTGCGAAGCTCCACACATTTGGAGTTGGTATTCCCCTTGATAAATTACCACTTGGACCGACGCCTAAAATACCCTGGTTTAATGGATCAAAACATGACAAGCCTCTTTCTGTTCCTGCCCACATGTTTCCGGCATCATCTTGAAAAAGTATGTTGATATCATTGAATAACAAGGCGTTTTTTTGAAAAATATCTTCGGTTGTGTTTATCGTTTTTCCAGATGGCAGTAATGTGATAAGCCCTTTGTTTGATGTAGCGATAAACCATGTGTCGTCAGGTGACTGATAGATATCAGTTACTGAAACCGTTCCATAGCGTTTTTTTATGAATGCGTAAACTGGTTTGAGTTGGCGCGATACCGCATTCAATCGGTATATACCATTCGAGGTCCCGATAAAAACTGCTCCTTTTTTACTTTCAGTAACACATTGAACGACTGGTTTTGATTTCGTGGCTTCAGTAAATTCGAGTTTCTCTGTACGGTTAGTTTCGATTATATACCTAAAAAACCCTTTATCTTCCGTTTCAATAAACACACTGCCTTGAAGCACGCATTTAACCAGTTTTATCTTCTTACTTGGAATGGTTGATTGATAACTTTTAAATTTTTTAGTCTTGGTATTAAAGTTCCATAACCCATTCGACTGCGTGCCAATCCATATGGTTTGGTTGTAATCAATAGACATGCTTTCTATTTGCAACGGTACATTGCTTCCATAAGTAAAGGTGGTAAATCGTTCTGTTTTGGGATCGTATTCAGTTAATCCATTCGTTGTACCAAACCACAAGTTTCCGCCCTTGGATTTTACTGAACATTTAATGTACTCACTCTCTAGTCCTTCTGAATCATCGGATGTAAAAACTTCGAAGTACTTTCCATCAAACCGATTGAGACCGTCTTGAGTTCCAATCCAAATGGCATGCTGATCATCTTGAATTATACTAGTGACTGAACTTTGAGATAGTCCATTATTGATGGTGTAATTTCGAAACCGGTAAATGGATTGGGCAACAGATGAGAGTTGTGAAAACAGCAGAACAAACAGGAATATGCATTTTACCCTGAATTTATTTGCGGAAATGTTCTGCTGAACCTTCATGTCTTTCATTTTCAAATTGCCGCTGACTGTCCGAATTTAATGTAAATAAGCCGTACCTTCGCTATGTATGTCGAAAAAGAAGCTTCCAAAACAACATAAAATGAAAAATAGCCTGGCACATGTTATTCGCCGGGTATTTGAAAAAAATCCAGATAGTGTTTTATCTCATAAACAGGTTTGTGCGTTGATTGATGTACGCGACAATGCGCTGCGTAAATTGGTGTTTGATATTTTACAGGAATTTGCCAATCAAGGCTTGTTAGAAAAACACGGACACGGCGTCTATGCCTCTACTGTTCGTAAACGAGCTATTGAGGGAGTAATTGAAATGACGAATAGAGGCGCTGGATTTGTAGTAACCGATGACGAACAAGAAGATATTTATGTTGCTCCGCATAATACAGGTCAAGCAATAGGTGGTGACCGTGTGTTGGTGCGCATTTTTAAACAAGGGAAAACGCGCGCAGAAGGTGAAGTAATCGATGTGCTTGAACGCGAAAGAACGCAGTTTGTTGGAACAATTGAGGTGCATGATAAATTTGCTTTTTTGGTCCCTGACAACTTAAAAGCTGGAATTGATGTATACATTCCGAAGGAAAAACTCAATGGAGCTAAACACGGCGAAAAAGCGCTTGTAAAAATTACAGTGTGGCCTAAAACATCGAAAAATCCGTATGGTGAAGTGCTTCAGGTTTTGGGAAAACCAGGAACAAACGATACCGAGATGATCAGTATTTTGTGTAATCATGGTATCGATTACGTTTTTCCGCAAGAAGTGTTAGCTGAAGCTGAGTGTGTTGGAATGGAGTTAGATGAAAACGAGATCAGCAAACGGAGGGATTTCAGATCGATAACCACATTTACAATTGACCCTGTTGATGCAAAAGACTTTGATGATGCGTTATCATTTAGAAAATTAGAAAATGGGCGTTATGAAATTGGTGTGCACATTGCTGACGTCGGTCATTATGTAAGACCAGATAGTGCTATGGATAAGGAAGCTATCAAACGAGGAAATTCCGTTTACCTTGTTGACCGGGTAGTACCGATGTTGCCAGAGCAACTTTCAAACATGGCGTGTTCCTTGCGTCCAAATGAAGATAAATTTAGTTTTTCAGCTGTTTTTGAAATGGATGAAAAAGGAAAGGTTTACAATGAATGGTTTGGTAAAACAGTCATTCACTCGAACAGGAGATTTAGCTATGAAGAAGCACAAGAAATCATAGAGGGTCAGCCGGGCGATTTCCAAGAGGAAATACTGTTATTCGATAAAATCGCTAAAATATTGCGAAAAAACAGGCTTAAGAAAGGCGCTTTAAATATTGAATCAGAAGAAATGAGGTTCAGTTTGGATGAAAAAGGTGTTCCTACCGGTGTCCTTATCAAGACATCAAAAGATGCGCATAAACTGATCGAAGAATTCATGCTTTTAGCAAATAAGCATGTGGCTTTGTTTATAGGAAAACGACCGAAAGGAAGTGATCTTATTCCTTTTGTTTACCGTATTCACGATCAACCTGATCCGGCTAAAATTGCATTATTCAATGTATTCATAGATAAATTTGGTCACCGATTGGATTTTACTCATCCTGATCAAATTGCACAAAGTATAAATGCGCTACTTGCCGATATTCGATTAAGAAATGAATATGGTGTTATTCAAACCATGGCAATTCGTTCTATGGCTAAAGCTGTTTATTCCACTGAAAACATCGGTCATTACGGATTAGCTTTTGACTATTACACACACTTCACATCACCCATTCGTCGGTATGCCGATTTGATCGTACATCGCATTTTACAAGAGGAATTAACCTCGAAGAAGCACCGTTACGGTAAAACATTGGAAGACGTTTGTAAACGTATTTCGCGAACGGAGCGAAAAGCAACAGAAGCTGAGCGTGAATCTACCAAGTATTTCCAGACGTTGTATGTTTATGAACATATTGGTGAAGAATTTGAAGGAACGGTATCGGGTATCGCAGAGTTCGGTTTGTTTGTTCGGATGGATGAAAACTTTTGTGAGGGCATGGTTCCAATGGCTAGTATTCCTGGGGATCGTTTTTATTTCGATGCAGATAAATACCATATTGTTGGATCAAAAACCAAAAAGGAATACAATTTTGGTGACCGGGTTCGCGTAAAAATCAGTGAAGTTTATCCTAGAAAAAGGCAAATTGATTTAGAACTTATTGTTCGTTAGAACATGTTCAATCGTTTTTGTAATTCTTCTTTATATGATCCCCCGATAGGAATGTTTTTCTTGTTGTCTTCAAGAATTAAACTGGGGTATTCAATAGCAGCAATTTTATCCATTCGTACAATATATGATCGATGAACGCGTAAAAACTCTTGTTGACTTAACTTAGATTCTATCTCTTTCATGGTTGAATGAATAGTGAATCGTGTATCCTCCGCATGAATAACGACATAATCTTTTAAAGCCTCAATAAAATAAATATCCTTAGTGTTGAGCTTTACAAGTTTACTGTTCGATTTCACAAAAACGAAATCGTTAGACGGCTCTATGTTCTCGACAACTGAAAACAAAAAATCGCGTTCTCTCATGATTTCTTGTTCCTTTTGATGTTTATAAGTTGCCATTTCTATTGCTGTTTGCAAATCAATCTCTTTATATGGCTTGATTATATACCCGTAAGGTTCCGAAATTTTTGCTTTTGCCAGTGTAGATTCATCCGCATAAGCAGTCAAAAAGATAACTGGAATAGCATATTGTTTACGTATGATTTCAGCTGTTTGAATACCATTAAGGTCTCCTTTAATCATAATGTCCATTAAGACAATTCCCAGCTGTTCTGTTTTGAGTATTTCTAATGCCTTATCAGCACTCGAAGCTATACCAACAACATTATACCCAAGTTTTACTAAACTATGTTGAATATCCTTGGCCACAATTGACTCATCTTCTACAATTAGAATATTCGTCTTCAACATAGTACTCAAATTTTGGTCTTATCAAATATAATTAAAAATTTCGTGCCCCTTTTAGTAGATAGCTTGAATTCTCCATCCAGTTGGTTGATTAAAGTAGTTACTAATTGAAGCCCTAAAGTAGAGGTTTGTTGAATATTTAAGTAATCCGGTAAACCAATACCGTTATCCGCAAAAATCAATTCAATTTTTCCGTTTATTTCCCGTAATTCTATGGTAAGTTCACCTTTATCCCTGTCTGTAAATGCATATTTAACCACATTTGTTAAAAGTTCATTAATGATTAATCCACAAGGAATAGCTTGATCTAACGAAAGTTCTACCTCTTCGAGGTGATAATGCACAGTAATATCTAATGAAGGTAATTTATATGAAATTAAACTGTTTCCAACTAATTTTTTAAGATAATAATCAAATCGTATAAAAGAAAACTGCTCAGTTTGATAAAGGTCTTCATGGATAGCCGCTATTGTATAAATTCTGTTTTTACTTTCTGTTAAAACTTCTACAATATGTTCATCATTTAAAGACGTACTTTGAAGATTGATTATACTTGAAATGATTTGAAGATTGTTTTTTACACGATGGTGTATTTCTTTAAGTAAAAGTTCTTTTTCGTTGAGGGACTCTTCTATTTTTTTCGCTTGTTTCTTTTTTTGTGTAATGTCGTGTGCCACCATACTTATTTCATTTAAGGTACCTTCAATATTCAATATTGGATTCAGGTAAATTTCCAGATGAAATTCGTTAGTTTGGGTAACTAAACTGATTTCAAACTGAGTTGAATTACCTTTTTTAATTTGTTTTATAGCGTGTCGAAATGTTTTTTGGTAATTATGATCAAATACATTCTTTAAAAAATAATCAAGTTTCATTCCTTCGTTTATCACCGCATTTGCATGCTGCATAAAATAGTCCTTGAAGAAAGTATTACAAATTGTTATTTCAAATTGCGTAGAAATCATTGCTAGCATCGTATTTGCTGATTGATCAAAGATGGTATTCATTCGCATGAATTGTTCTTTTAACATACGTTGAGCTTGTATTTTTTCTCTTACTTGTAAACGAACTAGTTCATTATTCTCCTCTGTTAAAGACGCTCTTATTTCCTGTTCTTTTTGCTGTATTTTTGTTGTAATATCACATACTCTTATTAAATAGTAAGTACCATTTTTTAATTGCATGATACTTGTAATTAATTCAATGTGTCGTATACATTTATGTTTATCTATAACATCAAGAGTTTTTGTAAAATATTCACCAAATGTTAAGTCGTAAATAGTCTGATACTCTTCCGTAGTGAATACATTAACTATTTCTTTTATTTCACTCTTATTTTTACCCAGTAAATCAGATGCTAGATCATTAAAATCAATTAATTCATGATTATTTCTATTCGACTTAAATAAGATAAATCCTGTACCTGGATTATTCAAAATTTGCTTTAAATAATCAGAATAATCCTCCATGGATTTAATCAATCGTTCCCTAGATAAAAGAACTAGAATAGATGCTGATGCAAACAATATAAAAAAAGAAAAAACAGCTAGAATTGAAAATGTCTGTGGAATTTTTAGACTGAACCCTATAATCATCATACCTCCTATAAGAAGATTATAAATTACAGCTGGGATAATTCGCTGGGTGACATACAATGTCAGGGCATAAATAAAGGAGAAATAAAACAAATGCTCACGAGGGTAATCAAGCGAATAAAATATACAAAATGAAATAATGGAAATAACATATAAATGAACAAAGAAAAAGTAAACCAGTTTCTGGCGAAAAAAAGTGGATGATTTACATATTAAAGCGTAGATAGGAAATAAAACAGTGTACGATAAACTCAGGTATTGATAAATAGATGGAACATCCGTAAAATGAATAAATAAGGCAAAAAGTGGACAAAATAGGAAAGCTGCGATCGAGTGAATGTGGACTAGCCTATTAAAGTTGTTTTCTTTTTCAAAATAAGGTAAAAAACTAACTGATTGCTTCACATAGAAGTACTGGCGTAGTAACTGGATTAGTTGTTTCATGGTTTTAGTAGTCAAATCTAGGTTATTTCAAAATTACCTAATTTGATAAAATTCAAAATGCTGAATAAGTAAATAAAAATAAATGCCTTTTTAAAATTCTTTTTACTTTTTATTCTTTTTATTAGTAGTGTTAATATGTGTATAAATAGATCTACTGGTCTATAAAAAATGAAGAAATCGTACATACAAAAACATCATTTTAAACAGGTTTTTAACATCCTAAATTGCTGTTTTTTATACCTTTTTATATGGTTATTGACAAATTGTTCATTTCAATCATTCGAGCCTTGTAATTTTCATTCATTTACACAAGAAAATTGTTACTAACAAGACGAATAACTTAGGTATAACTTCTTGGTAAGTTATTTGGTAATTCTGTGTTTATTTTGGCTTAACAAAAGTATAGTTATATCCTAATATTTTCTTTCACAAGTTTCACACAGTAATTCACAAAATGACCAGTTTACAGGTGTATAACTTAATTTAATATGTCCAGGTTTTTCAGCACATTATACCGTTGAAAAGTAAACGATGTGTATAACTTTTCCATCGTACCGTTTCGATTACCTTTGTATTAAATTGTCATTATGGAAAGCAAGTTAATACCAATTGGTGCTGATCACGCAGGTTTTCAGCTAAAAGAACATTTAATTCAGTATTTACAATCTAAAGGATATACCGTTAAAGATATGGGATGTTATTCAGAAGATAGTATTGATTATCCAGATTTTGGTCACCCAGTTGCTTCTATGGTTGAAGAAAATCAAGGTATGTTAGGAATACTTATTTGTGGTTCTGGTAATGGAATTAACATGACAGCAAACAAACATCAAGGTATTCGCAGCGCGTTGTGTTGGAAAAAAGAAATAGCGGAATTAGCTCGTTTACATAACGATGCAAATATTATGGCATTACCAGCTCGGTTTATCACGCAAGAAGAAGCAATTGAAATGGTTGATGCTTTTTTAACTACGGCTTTTGAAGGTGGAAGACATCAACATAGAATCAATAAAATAGCTTGCGGTTAATTATTCCGCTAATAGCTGATTGATAAATACCGACATTTCTTTTTTAAAGTCTGTATAGTATTTACCGGTAGCCGGACCGTTAAATCCGGTATGGATTTTTCGGATAGATCCTTTTTTATCGATAATTAACGTAGTTGGAAATGACATGATGTGATTAAGCATTGGAAAATGTTCGCTCGCTAGTTGTTTTGATGCCTTTCCTCCAATTAAAACAGTGTAGGGAATAGTAAGTTTAGTCGACATTCTGGTTACTTTTTCACGATATTGTTCAAATTGCTCACCTACTTCATATGCAACGGATATAATTTCTACGTCTTCTCTTGAATATGAATTGTATACCTCTTTTAAATAATGCGCTTCATCTAAGCAATTGGGACACCAACTCCCCATTAGTTCAATTATAACCACTTTTCCTGTGGTCGAAGCATTTGGATAATCGTAAAAATTACCAGATGTATCTTTGAATTGAAACTGTAAAGGGGTTTTAGAAACAACATGTGTCAATGAATCCGGATGAGTCAATTCGAACGTTTCATTGAACTGTGAGTAAAAGGTTGATTTACCGGAATTACCACTATAAAGGACACCGGTAATGCGATTATTCTCAGTTCTTCCTTCCATTAACATGACGTGTGCACCATCAAAACGTGATAGAAAAACAGAATCGCCAGATATGTTTCCTTCAAGGTATTTAAAATCACCTGTTTCCGTTCGAATGGTTCCTGTTATACGGGATAAATTTTGGTTAAGAAGAGCTTGTCCTTTAAAGCTGTTTGCTGTTCCCCCATCAAATGTAACCTCCCATTTCCCATTCAGATTAACTGTTTTTTTTGATTCATTAACGGCAAAACGATGTACATAACCGTAATTTATTTCACAAGGAATTCGAACGTTTTTATTTTTATTCATCCAATATCCTTTCAGGTGTGTTTTAGACACGGTCCTCATAACCAATTCACTATTATAAGTAGGAAACTTGAATATCAGGCTATCACTTCGTTTAATTGGATTGTCCAAACTCACTAGTTCTGCTCCATTGTATATATGAAAAGAGTTGTGAGTTATGGTTAGTTTGAAAGGAAGTATTTTCACTCCGTTTTGTATCATTAGTTTTCCCGTCCAATCTCCCTTTTTTAGTCGGGGAATACCTTGACTGTAACCGATCAAAACAGAAAACAAGAAGCAATTAACGATTAAGCATCTTTTCATAATGTAGCGAATTTAACTGTTTTTTCAGGTAACTTTAAAGCTGTTGCAACCTTTTAGGAACATTTTAAGTCTTGATTTTACGCGTGGAAATGGATGATGCTACATTAGCAGAGGAATGTGTGAATGGAAACATCCGTGCCCAACGTGCGTTGTTTGACAAATATGCTCGTAAAATGATGGGGGTTTGCCTCCGTTACACGAAAAACACTGATGAAGCAGAGGATGTGTTGCAAGATGGCTTTGTAAAGGTTTATCAAAAATTAAAAGACTTCAAAAAAGAAGGTTCTCTTGAGGGATGGATCCGACGAATCATGGTAAACACAGCGCTCGATCAATTGCGTAAAAATGCTCGATTGTTGGGTGATGTTCAGGTAGAAGAAGTCGATTATAAAGTACAAGGATCGTCTTTTGTCGTTGAACAACTCATGGCTGATGATTTGATGAAGCTTATACACCAATTACCAGAAGGCTATAAAGTGGTGTTTAATCTTTACGCAATAGAAGGGTACAGTCACCAAGAGATTGGTGAAACACTCGGAATAACCGAAAGCACATCAAAATCGCAATACTCACGCGCTCGGGCATATTTAAGGGAACGACTTGAAAAAATGAATAATGGAAGGTAAAGATCACATAAAGGAATTGTTTAAAAACCAATTGGATGGTTTTGAGGCAGAGGTGCGTCCTGATTTGTGGAATGCCATTTCTTCTCAATTGCCCGCCTCATCTTCTTTGGTTACAGGTGGTTTATCTTGGTTGACAAAATCATTCATTATTGCAGCTTCTGCAGCTGTTGTTGGCGTAACGGTTTATGTATTAACTCCAGGTGAGTCTAAAAAACAAGAAAGCAAACAAGAAACACCATTAGAATCAGACAGACCACAGGAAGCTGTTCAACAGAAGCAGCTTAATACTACTGATTCAACAGAAAAATCAACACAAGAGCCTTCCTTTATTGCGGACATGTTTTTAATGGAAGATCAAATCAGTTCAATAGAAGATTTATCTGTTCCGGTGCTTCAACAGTTGAACACCAATTTGTACAGTACTGGGACAAAGGAATTGTTCACAGAAAAAGTAGAAACATCAGCTGTTAATATCGAGGAAACCAATAATATAGAACCAAAGGAAAAAACAGAAACACCCGTTCAACGAACCATTGATGTTGATCAAACAAATGAACCTGCAGAAAAACACTACACGCTAGTAGATCCAGTTAATATCTTTACTCCTAACGGTGATGGCGTGAATGATATTTTTGAACTTCCTTCTTCTGGATTAGAAGCGTTTTCAATTGTTGTTTTAGACGGAAGAAACAAAGTGGTCTTTACTTCCACTGATCCTGACTTTAAATGGGGCGGAACGCTTTCTGGTGGAGAACCACTTCCTACAGGAAACTACATTTATTACCTTACAGCACGAGATAAAAACGGTAATCCCGTAACACAATCCAGTTATTTACAGATTGTCCGTTAACCTTGTTTAACGGCCTGTTCAGCCGCGTACCCTTTAATGCTATGATAGTACATAAACAGGCTGATTATCAGCAATATGTGACTTATGTCGTTTCTATCCATCCAAGGGTGTAAATTGATTTTCAACGATTGCACTACAGCTGAAGGAATTAAAATAAATGTACTCAACCAAAGGGATTTAAAAGACGGACCCAACTGTTTGCTGTAGTAATACCCAAGCGCTCCAATTGTTAGGCTAAGTCCAATAATGGAGTTTAAGGTAGGAACAAGTAATCCCTTT
>JBILNH010000016.1:0-25636 GCA_044375095.1 Crocinitomicaceae bacterium | reverse complement strand
CAACGTTTAAGTCAACAACTAAAAACACACCGGTTGCCGCAACGAATGCCAATACCATTTTAACTTGTGAAACACGAAGAAAAAAACGTTGTTTTTGTTCATCAGGATAGATGGAAATTAGAGCGGTTTCGACAAAGAAAGAAGCAATTATTCCAAGGTACCATGACGCATATTTACCCGGTACCCCCCAATAATTAAAAAATAGGTGACCTAATCCTCCAAAAAAGAAACCACAACCAAAAACGATAAAAAACCATTTCCATCGCACATAATAAGTGTTGTTACCTGATATTTTTGATGCCTTGTAGGCAAATGTTAGCGATACAAGTAAAATAAGCGCATCACCTATCATAGCGTTTGGCTCTACTAAGTCCAGCCCAAATGGTTTCCAGCTGATTTTGGGAAAATCTGATCCTATTAACATGGTTATTGACTTCTTTCTTCAAATTTATCCAGGTTGCGAAGAATAATTTTCTCCACAGCTAACGGATAACGCGGTTGTAAATACGCATTTAACTTACCCAAAGAGGTTAATACAGTAACAAATTTTTTACGTTGTATATTTTGTAATACTGACTTTGCTACGTGTGTGGTACTCTGTACGTTTTTTTGATCACGTGCTTTTAATACCCGCTTAGAACCATCTGCTTCAATGGTTTCTTTGTTGTGTTCAATAGCCGTAATTCCGACATAAATCAAGCCCACATGCAGTTGGTGTTTAGCCTCTTCAATACGAATCGACTCAGCAATTGCCCGAAGCGCCATTTTGGAGGAACAATACGCAGACAGCGATGGAAGACCGCGAATACCAGCTAAACTCGAAATAAACACAATGCTTCCTTTTGTTTTCCGAAGGTGCGGAATTGCCGGAATAGTTGGGTTAATAGTGCCCAGCACGTTGCTGTCGAAAACTGTTTTAAACACTGCGGGATTCAAGTCTGCCACATATCCACGCATGGAAACACCCACATTGTTTACAAGAAAATCTAGTCGACCAAAACAATCAATTGTTTGTTGTATAAGCTCATTTCCCCCTTCTATGGTAGAAACATCTGAACAGACCGTTAGTACGTTTGGTGTGTATTCTGAAACAAGTAATGCTGCAGTCTCTTTCAGACGTTCTTCATCTCTACCGTTTAATACAACCGAAGCGCCATTTTTAGCAAATTCGATAGCTATTGCTTTACCAATTCCCCGGCTTGAACCAGTAATAACAGCCACTTTTCCTGCGTATTTATTGTTCATACTAGCTTCGTTTGTAATGAATGTCAGGATGAAACTTCAATGCCGTGAAGCTGTTTGTCCATGCCATCGCTACATGCACCAGAAATGCAATCCAAATGGTTCCTGATTGCAACGTGAGCAGACACAAAACAAGTCCTAATGGTATCGCACCGATCGTTTCATCAAGTCCTTTGGGTATATGAGTTGCGGAGTATAACGCAATATTTATGGCAATTGCAGGCCAAACACCTAATGTGTCGACCAATGGAAATAAAAGCGTTCCCCGGAATAAAAATTCATAGCCAAACAAATAGATGAACCAGCCAAGTGCATTAATAAACACCGTTTTATTCGTCCAAACTTTTGCGCGTATTTGAGGATAATTAACAAGGTTTTTAGGTTTCTTAGCGCTGATGTATGCAAGAGGAATGACAAGCGCACTCAATCCGAGCGTCCAGATGACTGAGAAAAGCGTAGTTTTTGGAAGGATAGTTAAACCGTAATCCGCTAATGAATAGTCTGGAAGGAAGAAAAGACAAATCACGGTTGGCGAAACACCCATGAGTAAAAACCCCATGTATTTTGTAAAAAAAATGTGCTTAACAGACGCAGTGTCTTTATCGTATTTGCTGTAAAACGATGCTTTAATACGGTCAGATTGTGCTGTGAACCAATAGGCTACAAAAAACACGAGAGAGAGAATGATGGGAAGAACACTGGTGAGGGTGTCTGTTTTCCAGTTAAAGTCTACAGGAAGTGTGTGCATTGATTATTTTTTTTCAAGGTAACCGTTTTCAGCAAACCAATTGTAACATTCGGTGATAGCTGTTTCTATTGGGGTTTGAGGTAATAGCAATTCTTTTCTCGCTTTTTCTGGTGAATAATAATGGTGTTCGCAGGAAATAGTTGCTAGTTCTTTCGTTACAGCTGGATAGAATTTGAACCATTTAGCGAGCAATGAATTAACTGAACCGTAAGCTTTTACAATCGCATCTGGCAGTTTACGAGACGGAGCTTTTGAACCGATGGTTTTAGCGATTGTTTCAAACGCTTCTTTGTATCCTAAGTTGACGTTCCCTGCTATATAACACTCACCTATTCTTCCCATTGTAATGGCATTCGCCATGACAAACGCGACATCTTTTACAGCCACATAATTCTTTCCCCCACCAGTATACCCTGGAACCTTACCTTGATATATAGCTAAAATCATTGAGCCAGAACTCGGTCGAGAATCATACGGTCCAATCATGAATGTTGGGTTAATAATGATGGCGGGAAGATTTTTTTCTTTTACCGCTTTTAGGACGAGTTCTTGTGCGTTGTATTTACTGTCCATGTAGTCCAGCCCATACTTAGCTGAGGCATAAGGAGTTCCTTCAATTCCCGGATGGTCTAGTGATGTGCCAAAAGAAAATGAATTAGCAGTTCCAACGTATATTAATCGATTGACATTATTTTTTAAACAAGCGTTAATGATGTGTTCCGTGCCTTCGATATTAACCTTATTAACGATTTCATTTCGAGCAGGAAATACGCTTGTGGAGGCAGCGCAATGGAAGACAACGTCTTTTTCTTTAGTGAGTTCGTGGATGAATTCCTTATCTAGAATGTTTCCGTAATGTCGCTCAATTGGTAAATCACGTAAGGTAATCGGATCTTTCCCCGTCTCTAGTAGTACGGAAAGTTGATAGTTTCGCGCGAGTAATTCCCGAACAAGGTTACTTCCTAACACTCCATCTGGACCGGTAACGAGGATTTTCATATTGTGATTGATTCAAATGCACACAAAGGTAATGCCCTTAGGTGTACTAAACTAAAAAAGTCTGGTGTAAACCAGACTTTTCCTTGAGGTCTCGTCCGGATTCGAACCGGAGTAGACGGTTTTGCAGACCGGTGCCTAACCGCTCGGCCACGAGACCATCGGGTGCAAAAGTAATAAATTTTATCAACTTTTGGTGTTGGGCAGAAGTTTGTTATCCTTCAATGGAAATAGCAACGGAGTCCACATCTCCATTGATAGGAGGAGACAATTTAGTGACTTTTACACTCACTGTTTCAATGCTGGGTAGCTCGTGTTTTAATCGTTTGATAATGCGTTGACCGACATGTTCGATTAATTTAGAGCGTATGGCCATTTCTTCACCCACTATTCGGTTGACATCCACATAATCGATAGTCTCGTTTAAGTTGTCAGAAAGAGCTGCTGAAGAGAAGTTTGTATTTAACATAACATCAACCACGTAGTTTCCCCCTATTTTTTCTTCTTCGTGCAAGCAGCCGTGGAACGCATAAAGTTTAATTCCATTGATTTCAATCCTGTTTTTCATCTTTTTGGATTATGCGTTTAGTACCTCAATCCCTTTATTCATGCGGCTTAAGCATTCTTCTTTGCCTAAAAATGCCGCGATATCAAACATACTTGGTCCCATTCCAGTTCCAGTAACGAGTAACCTGAATAAAGGAAGCACTGCTCCTACCCCCATCTGTTTGTCGGAAAGGAATAATTGAAACGCTTGTTCGATTGACGCATGATCGAAAGGCTCTACTTTTTCCAACCTGTCCATCCATTCGTTCATGAGGCCAACGGATTCTGCTTTCCATTTTTTAGCTACCGTTTGTTCATCGTATGAAGTTGGACGGTTAACCAAATAATCTCCCTCAATAAGAATGTCTTTTATAAACGTGGCTCTTTCTTTCATCAGGTGAACGATTTCCGTTAGTTTGTTCAAATCGTACTGTTCACCGGTTGATTCTTTTAATAGCACAGCGAGCTCTTCATTCGTTTTATTACGTAAATATTGTTGTTGAAACCATTTCGTTTTATCCGGATCAAACTTTGCTCCTGCTTTCGAAACACGGTCAAGTGTAAACACTTCTGCTAATTCTTCAATAGAGAATATCTCTTGTGTTGTTCCAGGGTTCCATCCTAAAAAGGCTAACATGTTTATAAAGGCTCCATTGAAATAACCTTTTTCGCGGTACCCTGAATACAATTCACCTTCTGCGGTAGTCCAATCTGTTGGGAAAACTGGGAAACCTAGTCTGTCCCCGTCACGTTTAGAAAGTTTACCGTTTCCGTCTGGTCGGAGCAATAATGGTAAATGGGCAAACACAGGACAATCCCAACCAAATGCCCCATATAATAAATAATGCAGTGGAGCGGAAGGCAACCATTCTTCTCCCCTGATGACATGACTAATTTCCATTAGATGATCATCGACGATGTTAGCCAAATGGTATGTAGGCATGCCATCACTTTTGAAAAGCACTTTGTCATCCAGGTTATTTGTATTAACAACAACCCACCCTCTGATGCTGTCTTCAAAACGCACATCGCGGTTACGGGGCATTTTCATTCGAATAACATACGGTGTTCCGTTTGCTAACAGTTGATCAACTTGATCTTGAGGGAGCGTTAATGAATTTCGCATACTTGAACGGGTAACGTGGTTGTATTGCCAGTTCGGCATGCCCATCTGTTTCGCGCGATCACGCATAGTATCAAGCTCCTCTGCTGTATCAAACGCATAGTATGCCTTTTCTTCTTTGACTAATTGTTCGGCATATGGTCGATACAATTCTTTGCGTTCTGACTGAACATAAGGTCCAAAATCTCCACCAATACCCGGTCCTTCCGTGGCATGAATACCACACCAGTTAAGTGCATCTAGAATGTATTCTTGTGCACCAGGAACAAACCGTGTCTGGTCAGTGTCCTCAATTCGAATAATGAATGTTCCGTTGTTTTTCTTCGCAAACAGGTAGTTGTACAAGGCTGTTCGGACACCACCCATATGCAGAGGGCCCGTGGGTGACGGTGCAAATCGAACGCGAACTGGTTTTTCAGACATATCTTTGGATTTGCGGCAAAGATAATCAGAATAGGTGGTTCATAAAGATACCTAGAGTCAAGTTAATGAGCATCAATTGTAAAGATGTGTTAACAGCACTAATTGTTTGCGTTATTAGTCGTAATTTAGTCTGTTCTCTAGATAATTTTCATATATGACTTCGTTTGACCGCTTGTTAGAGCACATAGATGCTTTCATTCGTAAGTACTATAAAAACCAAATGGTACGCGGTGCGCTTCTGTTTATTGGAGTGTTTCTAGTTACCTTTTTGCTAACCACATCTCTTGAGTATATCGGACGATTTAATTCGTCTGTCAGAGCGTTTCTTTTTTATTCTTTCATAACGGTAAACTCAGTTATTCTTTACCGTTTTTTGTTTATTCCCCTTTCAAAGCTCTATGCATTTGGAAAAAGAATCAATCGGTACCAAGCCGCTGAAATCATAGGTATGTTTTTCCCAACAGTTTCTGACCGATTAAAGAACACATTGCAACTGAATGATGCACTGAATCAAAACGAGGGGAATATTGAGCTGCTTCGCGCAAGTGTGCAACAACGATCGGATACGTTAGCTATTGTTCCATTTAGTACGGCAATAGACATACGTCAGAACAGACGATATGTGAAGTACTTAATACCTGTTTTTTTATTGATGATTGTTATTGGAATCGCTGCGCCTGGTTTATTTACACAAGGTACTGAACGCGTGATGAATTACGAGAAAGAGTTCAAGCCAGAAGCTCCGTTTGTATTTATGCTTACATCCAAAGATTTAGTTGTTGAAGAAGGCGAGGACGTTCCGTTGACATTAGAATTAAAAGGAAGAGAGTTGCCAGATCAGGTTTATCTTGTTTCGGAGAACGGTAAGTTTTTAATGACAAGAACATCCAAGACGGCATTTACGGGCATTATTAAACGGCCAAAAAAATCGAGTGAGTTCTATTTTATAGCCAATGAATTTGAAAGTGAAAGATTCGATTTAGAGGTTTTTGGTAAGTCGGCTATTGGTAAATTACAAGCTAAACTTCATTACCCGTCATATTTGGGTAAAACAGATGAAATTATTGACAATGCGGGTGATATGACCATACCAGAAGGAACTGATGTGGAATGGCAACTCGTAACGAAGAATACAGAGTGGGTAGACTTCATGCTTAACGGTAAAGCAAAGCGTTTTGTTCAGCAAGGATTTAAGGTTCAGCGGTCCCTTAGAACGAATACAATGGTACGCATAGCCATGTCGAATAAATATAAGCATAAGGTGGATAGCGCTTCTTTTTTTGTCGAGGTGACAAAGGACGCTTATCCTTCCATAATAACTCAGGAAAAGATTGACTCTGTTAGTGAAGGTGTGCGCTATTTTACTGGTCGAATTGCAGATGATTACGGTTTAGACAGGCTTCAGTTTGTTTACGTTATTCATTCAGAAAATGGTAAAAAGGTAGAGAAACGAATAGGCGTTCAGCGGGTAGTAGGAACAGACATGCCATTTGACTTTGCTGTTGACTTTAAGCGAGAGAATATTGCCTTAAAAGACCGTATCGAGTATTATTTTCTCGTAAGTGATAACGACGGCGTAAACGGAAGTAAATCAACCAAAAGTGAAACGTTTACATATCAGTTACCGACGTTAGAAGAGTTAAACGACAAGAGAGATGAGCAACAAGAACAAACCAAAGAAAGTTTGAATGATGCGTTATCAAAGACGAAGGAGTTCGAGAAGAAGTTGGAAAAACTAAAACGCGACGCCCTTAATTCAAAAAGCGCTGATTGGAATAAATTGAACCAGGTTAAGCAATTGCAGCAGGAACAGCAACAAATGATTGAAGACCTTCAACAGATTCAAGAACAAATGAAAGAAAGTCTTCAAGAAAAGGATCAGCTTTCGGAAATGGATAAAGAACTTCTTGAGAAACAAGAGCTCATAGAAAAGCTTTTAGAAGAGTTAATGGATGACGAGCTAAAGAAACTATTGGAAGACCTTGAAAAAGCGCTTCAGGAGCAAAATAAAGAACAATTAAAGGATAAACTAGACGATATCGAGCAGTCCAATGAGGACATGAAGAAACAACTTGATCGAAGTTTAGAACTTCTGAAACGTCTTCAGGTGAATGAAAAAATAGACGATATCGAAAAAGAATTGAAAGAACTTGCGAAGGAACAGGAGGAGTTAAAGGAAAAGATCGAGAAAGAAGAGTTGTCAACTGATAAAGCTACTGAAGAACAACAAAAGGTTAATGATAAGTTCGAAAAACTCAAGAAGGATTTAAATGAATTGAAACAGCTAAACGAAACATTGGATTCACCTATGAATTTAGGTGACACAAAAGAGGCTGAAGAAAAAATCGATCAAGATTTAAATGATTCTAAATCGGCACTGCAACAATCGAAAGAAAAGAAGGCTGGAGAAAAGCAACAGTCTGCTGCAGATGAAATGGAAAAAATGGCCGAGCAATTGGATCAAATGCAGCAACAAGCGAATCAGCAACAAGAGGAAGAGGACATGGATGCGTTGCGTGCGATTCTGGAGAATTTAATGTCTTTGAGTTTTGATCAAGAAGACCTCATGAAGCGATTTAATAGACTTTCTGAAAGCGATCCGGCATACAGGCGCTATGGCAAGAAACAACGCGCGATAATTGATGATACACGCATCGTTAGAGACAGTCTTTTGGCCCTCGCCAAGCGTCAGCCGAAGATCGCATCTTTTGTAGATAAGGAATTAAACGAAATTAAAAAGAATCAAGATTTGGCACTTGAGGATATTGACGAGCGACGTAAAAGAGAATTGGGTGTACGTCAACAGTCCGTAATGACAGCTTACAATAATTTAGCCTTGCTTTTAAACGAAAGTTTACAATCCATGCAACAACAAATGCAAAGTAAAATGCAAGGTCAAGGCAGTTGTAATAAACCTGGCGGAAAGGGTCAGCCTAAACCAGGTTCGTCAATGAATCCAGGCGACATGAAGCAACTGCTTAAAAAGCAATTGGATCAACTTCAGAAAGGTCCAAATCCAGGTGGTAAGCAGCCGGGCGATCAACCTGGTAATCAACCTGGTCAGAAGAGCGGCATGGGTATGCAAGGACTGGGTAATAAGGAGATTTCAAAAATGGCGGCAGAACAAACAGCCATTCGTCAACGCCTGGAAGAGTTGCGTAAGGAATTGAATAAAGAAGGTCAAGGTAAAGGCAATCAGTTGAACCCTTTGATAAAAGAATTAGAAGAACAAGAGCGTGATTTAATCAATAAACGATTTTCTCCTGAAATGGTCCAACGCCAGAAAAACATTCTTACGCGATTGCTTGAGTCAGAAAAAGCGCTTATGGAAAGAGGCTTTGAGGAAAAACGTGAATCGAAGTCAGGAAAAAACGAGAATTATGGTAACCAAATTCGTTTTGATGAGTATAACCGACAGAAATTAAAGCAAGTTGAATTACTCCACACGGTTGATCCTTCGTATAGAAAGTATTACAAGGATAAAGCAAATGAGTATTTTAATAATGGCTTGTAAATAGTCAAGTTTTAGATATGAAGGTAGGTTATGCTATTGTTGATCGGTTGTCAATACCGTCCTCATTTGATGAGGTGCACAAAGTCGAACAGTTAATTGATCGCACGTGTGCCTCTCTTGGTGTGAATGAGGAGAATTATGGAAACGTGTTGATTGCGGTGACAGAAGCGGTAAACAATGCGATCCAGCATGGTAATAAATTATCTGATTCATTAACGGTGGAATTAAGCGTGTCAGATTCTTCGGAGTCGTTTTGTTTCGCCGTTGAAGACCAAGGTAACGGGTTTGATTTTAATAATCTTCCAGACCCAACATCACCTGAGAATATTTTAAAAGAACATGGTCGTGGCATATTTCTAATGAGAAGTTTGTCGGATGAGGTTTGTTTCGAAAACAACGGTAAAAAAGTCCTTATTTTCTTTACGAAATGATTCAAATTCACATAGAAAGTGTGGAAGTTCCTGTGGTTAATCAGGAACTTTTTTGTTCATGGTTGGAGGATGTAGTTGTTTCTGAAGGAACGCAACTAGGTGATATTCAGTTTGTTTTTTGTTCGGATGATTATTTACTAGAGATCAACAAAAAGTACCTGAATCACGATTACTTTACAGATATAATCACGTTCGATTATACGTTAGATAATTTAATTAGCGGTGATCTTTTTGTTTCTATTGATCGTGTTAATGATAATGCTTCGGAGTACAATTGTGCCGTTGCCGATGAGCTTTTAAGGGTTTGTGTACACGGCGTGCTGCACCTTTTAGGCTATAAAGACAAGACTCCCGCAGACACCGAGATTATGAGGTCAAAGGAGAACTTTTATTTAGCGCGTTATGTTTCACGTGGAACATAATTGGACTAATTTTGTTCCACGTGAAACATTAGAATTATGTTGAAAATGTATGATGTGATTGTCGTTGGCGGCGGTCACGCGGGTTGTGAGGCTGCTTTTGCTGCAGGAAAAATGGGAAGTTCCGTGTTGTTGGTTACAATGAACATGAACACCATTGCGCAGATGAGCTGCAATCCAGCTATGGGTGGTGTTGCGAAAGGTCAGATTGTGCGTGAGATTGATGCATTAGGCGGTGGTTCTGGAATTATTTCAGACAAGAGTGCCTTGCAGTTCCGAATGCTGAATATGTCAAAAGGTCCTGCGATGTGGTCTCCAAGAACTCAAAACGACCGCATGCGTTTTGCTGAGGAATGGCGGTTGATGTTGGAACGCAATCCGAATGTTGATTTTTGGCAAGACATGTGTGTGGGTCTTCACGTTGAGAATAACGAGGTGGTTGGGGTGAAAACGTCAATGGGTTTATCGGTATATGGTAAATCAGTGGTGTTGACGAATGGTACTTTTTTGAATGGATTGATTCATTTGGGTGAAAAACAGTTTGGTGGTGGTCGAATTGGTGAAAAAGCGGCTTTCGGTATTACAGAGGAATTGATTGAGTTGGGTTTTGTTGCTGGTCGAATGAAGACTGGAACTCCTCCCCGCGTTGATGGACGTTCGTTGGATTATTCTAAAATGGAAGTTCAACACGGTGATGTAAACCCATCCAAGTTTAGTTACAGTACCGAAACCGCGTCATTATCTAAGCAATTACCTTGTTACATAACCTATACGAATGAAAAAACCCATGAGTTATTAAGGGGTGGTTTTGATCGATCTCCAATGTTTAACGGGGCAATTAAAAGCTCAGGCCCTAGGTATTGTCCAAGTATTGAGGATAAAATAAATCGTTTTGCTGATCGCGATCGGCACCAGTTGTTCGTGGAGCCCGAAGGTTGGCATACTGTAGAGATTTATGTGAATGGTTTTAGCACTTCACTTCCAGAAGATGTTCAGTTCGAAGCGATGAAAAGCGTTCCTGGTTTTGAACAGGTAAAAATGTTTAGACCTGGTTATGCCATTGAATACGATTACTTCCCGCCAACTCAATTGAAACATACATTAGAGACGAAATTGGTGAACAATTTGTTTTTTGCTGGACAAATTAACGGTACAACCGGTTATGAGGAAGCTGCTTGTCAAGGATTAATGGCAGGAATTAACGCGCACCGTAAGGTTCATGGTTTAGGCGAGTTTGTGTTGAATCGCAGTGATGCATATATAGGCGTGTTGATAGATGATTTAATTACAAAAGGTACAGAGGAGCCTTACAGAATGTTTACAAGTCGTGCGGAATACAGGATTTTGTTACGTCAGGACAATGCAGACATTCGTTTAACACCGATCGGTTTTGAAATTGGTTTAGCAGGAGTTGATCGTCTGGAACGTGTAAATAAAAAGGTACAGGGTGTTTCGGAATTAAAAAAGGAGTTGCGTACAGTTGGCGTTTCTCCGTTGATTGCTAATGAAATGCTTCGTGATAAGGGTTCTAGTGAGCTTACACAACAAGTTAAGCTGGGCTCCTTAGTAGTAAGGCCTCAACTGTCCATTGATGACGTGTTAACCTTGTCTTCTGAGGTTAAAAAATTGGCAAATGAACTTGATATGGATCTAGGAATAGTTGAACAAACTGAGATCCAGTTAAAGTATGAGGGTTATATTGAACGTGAGGAAGAGATGGTTAAAAAGCTTTTAAGGTTAGAGAATGTAAAGATTCCTGTTGATGTTGATTACCGTCAAATAAAGAGCCTAAGCAGCGAATCGGTAGAAAAACTTGCAGCTATTCAACCGGTTACAATAGGTCAGGCCTCCCGTATTTCAGGTGTTTCTCCTAGTGATATTACCGTTTTGCTTATTCATTTGGGTAGATAGTTTCACGTGAAACATGTTATAAAATAAAAGGGCTGAAATTAATTTTCAGCCCTTTTTGTTTTGATAAACTAATGTTTTGGTTCTACCCAGTCACCGTATTCTTTGATTAAGGATATGAGTTCCTGAACAGCTTCGTCCTCTGGAACATTCTTTTTGACAACAGTCTTTTCCTTATAAAGGTTTATTTTTCCCGGTCCAGTTCCAACGTAGCCATAATCTGCATCTGCCATTTCACCTGGCCCATTGACAATACAGCCCATTATGCCGATTTTAATACCTTTTAAGTGAGCCGTTTCTTTACGAATTTTTGCTGTCGTTTCTTGCAGATCAAAAAGTGTTCTTCCGCAGGATGGACATGATATATATTCTGTTTTCGAGATGCGTGTTCTTGTGGCCTGAAGGATTCCAAAGGCTGTGGAGTTAATTAATTGCAGCGCTTGGTTTGATTTAATCCAGAGTCCATCACCAAATCCATCAATAAGTAATGAACCTAATTCACTTGACACATACAGTTGAAAATTCTCTGGATCTGGGTCGTTGTTAGAACCCTGAAGGATGATGGGTTGTTTGATTTTATATTTCGCAAAATTTAAATAAATATTGCGAAACAAATGAACTCTATTCGCGTACGACGTGCTTAAAACAGGTATAATAGCGCTTTGTACAGCTAATTCTTTGTATGGAATATGTTCTTCTGCCTGAAAGACACAGAAATACGCCTGACCAGTGGGGAGAGCTGAAATTTCGTCCCATGTCCCAATTGGAAAATACCCTTGTTTTGTAGTGTAGTTTTCTTTCCATGTTCGAACGTCTACAAGCACTCCCAATGTTCCAGGTACTTCGAACTCCAATGTTTGATCACCGATATAAACATAGTCTGCTGCCATATCGAGAATATTCCACTTGTCAAGTTGAACAGAATACGAGTAACCAAATCCAAAGAAGTTTGCCGGAGTTATTCCGTTTTTCTGAGATAAATCAGCAACGACTATAGGTACATTCTTTCCCCCTATTCGATCAATGGTAAATGTTTCTCGTCGTTGATAGGAATACGGAGAATAAGGAAGGTGAATCTCTGTGTTTTCAATGTGTGCTGTTTCCCTGTGGGAATTAAACTTTTCAGCCAGTTTTCGTGCGACTGGAATTTCAAATTCGGGTTCTTCCGTTAATGATACACGAATGGTATCACCAATTCCGTCTTCAAGCAAGGCACCGATTCCAACTGCTGATTTAATCCGGCCATCTTCACCATCTCCTGCTTCTGTAACCCCAAGATGAAGTGGATAACACCGACCATTTTCAAGCATTTTAGCAACGAGTAACCTGTAGGCTTGCACCATAACGAGCGTATTACTCGCTTTCATTGATATCACTAAGTTATAGAAGTCATGTTTTTCGGCAATTCGAATGAATTCAAAGGCCGACTCTACCATACCTTCTGGTGTGTCACCGTATCGACTTAAAATTCTATCTGAGAGTGAACCATGGTTAGTACCAATCCGCATGGCTGTTCCATGTGCTTTACAGAGCCGTACTAATGGCGTAAATTTCTGTTCAATACGCTCTAATTCAGACTGATAGCTTTCATCAGTATAGTCGATTTCTTCAAATTTCTTTTTATCTGCATAGTTACCAGGGTTAACGCGCACTTTTTCCACCAGTCTTGCGGCAATCTCTGCTGCATTAGGGGTAAAATGTATGTCGGCAACTAATGGTGTATTGTAACCCAGGTCGTTTAGTTTTTTACGAATGATCCCCAAGTTTTCTGCTTCATTCTTGCTTGGAGCTGTTAACCGAACCAATTCACAGCCGGCTTCTATCATACGTATGGATTGATTCACAGATCCTCCTGTATCCATGGTATCTGTAGTCGTCATGGATTGAAGTCGAATAGGGTTTTCGCCGCCCATTTCAAGCGCGCCAATTCGTACGGTTAATGTGGGAAGTCGCTTTCTTGATAGTAAGTCAATGCAGTAGTTGTTGTTGCTTGTTGTTGCTTCCATATTGCTGGTTTCTAGAACAAAGTTAACGAATAAACTGTTTAAGGGTATAATGCAACAATTGAACAAACATTCAATTGTGGACGAATAAACTCAATCAACAGATTAATTCATGTTTATCGACTCGTTTTATACGTATCTTTACCCATCCATTAAATAAACGAAATGAATAGTAAATCAATTCAGTTCACACGAACGCACAACGAGGAATTTTACAAAGTACTTAGACAGCGCGTGAATACCTACTTTAAATCAAACAATATTTCTCGACATGCAAATGCGAATATGGTAATTAAAACCATTGTTATGCTTGCATTGTACATGGGGCCATTTGCGTTAATTTTAACAGTTGTTGAAAGCACATGGTTAACTTTAGTGTTGTGGGGATTAATGGGTTTTGGTATGGCAGGTTTAGGCCTTTCCGTCATGCACGATGCGAATCACGGAACGTATTCAAAAAATGAAAAAGTAAATAAATGGGTGGGTTACGTGATGTTCTTACTTGGAGGAAGCGACGTCAATTGGCGCATTCAGCACAATGTGTTGCACCACACGTACACCAATGTAACAGGAATGGATGAAGACATCAATCCTGGGGTGATTATGCGCTTTTCTCCGCACGAAAAAAGAAGAAAATTGCACCGTTATCAGCACATGTATGCTTGGTTTTTTTATGGATTAATGACGTTAATGTGGTTCATATCAAAAGACTACAAACAGGCCATTCGTTACCATAGAAAAGATTTAATTAAAACACAGAAAACTACATTTGCAAAACATATGGCCACGTTAATTATTGCGAAGGCTGCTTATTTTGGGTTGTTTATCTTGTTGCCTATTTGGATTACAACAGCGCCTATTTGGGTGACAATCGTTGGGTTTATAATTATGAATTATGTGTCTGGATTAACACTTGCTGCCATTTTTCAACCGGCACACGTCGTTCCAATTTCCGATTTCCCAATGCCAGATGAGTCTGGAAATATTGATGCGGACTGGGCTGTAAATCAATTGTACAATACAGCTAACTTTGCTCCGGGTGCACGTTTGTTTTCTTGGTACGTAGGAGGGTTAAATTACCAAGTTGAGCATCATTTGTTTCCGAATATATGCCATGTGCATTACCGCAAAATTTCTCAAATTGTGGAACAGACAGCAAAGGAATATAATTTACCTTATTATTCGTACAAAACATTTTATGAGGCCTTAGCTGAGCACACGCGAATGCTTCGTAATCTTGGTCGATACGATCAAGCGCCCGCACTGCATTGATTCATGTATCTCGATGATTTTCGTACATATTGCCTTAAGAAACCCTTCGTAACCGAGGGGTTTCCTTTTGATGAACGAACGCTTGTCTTCAAGGTAGATGGAAAAGTGTTTGCGTTGTTGGATGTCGATTCGTTTGAGCAAGTTAATTTGAAATGTGCTCCGGATAAAGCAGTTGATTTACGTGAACAATACAACGGAATTCTTCCTGGTTACCACATGAACAAAACACATTGGAATACAGTACGAGTAAATGAAGATGTTCCGGTTGAAATGATTTATTCGTTAGTGGATGAATCGTATAATGAAGTGGTTAAGACATTCACAAAAAAACGGCGAAATGAGTTGTCGTTGGGATAAATACATTTGGTCTGTTCGTTTGGCCAAAACGCGTTCTCAGGCTGCTGAGTTGCTTTCAAAGTCAAAAATAAAAGTGAATGGGGAATCGGTTAAGCCTGCGAAACTTCCAAAAATTGGTGATGTTATTCAAGTCTCTAAAAATACAGCAGTGTTTTCTTATAAAGTAATTCAGTTGCTTGATAAACGTGTGGGCGCAAAGCTTGTTGTGGATTATATTATTGACCTAACCCTTCCTGAAGAGATTGAAAAGTACCGTTTATACCAAGAATCGCAGCAAGTATACCGTGAAAATGGAACGGGTAAACCCACAAAAAAAGACCGAAGGGATTTGGACTCGTTTTTAGAGGACTGGTGAGGATTATTTCTAGCCGGCTGGCAACGTGTTAAAAACAGTAGAAAAGAGGCTTAAAGCGAATAAAAAGCATGTAAAAACAAAAACGGCTACCTCATTGAAGTAGCCGTTTTCAATTTAAAAGATTGTATTATTTCTTCACCACATTGAATTGTGCTGTTTTTCCGTTTTCAAGTGTAACGTTGAATACGTACATTCCAGCGTCAAGCGCAGAAATATTAAGGTCAGCATTGCCATTAACAAGGTTTACACCGTTATTAATTACAACTTTACCAGTTAAATCTGTTACCACAACTTGTGCAGATCCTTCTCCTTCGATGCTAATTGTAACATCGTTAGTTGCTGGGTTAGGGAATGCTTTACCGTCAACAGTAGAAGTCACTTCATCAACACCTAGTTCATCAGCATTGAAAACAGCTAAGCCCATTGCTGATGGTGTATCCATTCCAAATCCAGAAGCGTAGTATGTACCATCGCTTTCGTTAGGAGTAAGTGGCTGTAAGTAGAAGCCTTCGTTCCACAAGTAGTTTGATTTTGTATCGTGCCCAAGGAAAACTTCAAGATTTACAGTTTGAGCACACGCTAAATAACGTTGGTTGTCTTCTAATGCCACAGGTGTATCAAACGCAGCGAAAACTGTTTCACTTTGCTGATCAGCCGTATAGTTATAGAAACCAAACGCAACTGAGTTCAACGTAGTAAACGCAAGTGCAGCGTCGTTTAAGTCAACGAATACGTCTTCCCAACGGTACAAATTAATAGCAATCTCTTCTCCTTCAAGTGAAACACCTGATGCAGAAGATGTTGAAGCTGCAAAGTAAATACCTTTCACTGCTAAACGGCTCGCATTAGGGTTGTCAATAACCATACAAGTAGAGAACGTTGCGTTGTTCGTTGATGGTCTGAAACCATTGTTTGCAACTGGTAATCCCGTTACCTCATCCAACGTAGCGTATGAGAAAATAGAATCGTTTACAACGAAGTCAGAAGACACAGTGTTGTCAGCATCATAATCATCACTTACCCCACTTAAATTCACCGTGTAAGACAATGAATAACGACCCGGCGCATAAGTAGGTAAACTAAACTGTGGGAATGAGAAAGCTCCACCAGGGAAAACGTCAACGCTGTCTCCAGAGATTAATGTTCCAACATTTACAGTGTTGTTGTATACAGATGTTCCAGATGGACCATTGACGTTTGCAGTTACACTGATGTTGTTTTGAGTACCTGTTCCATAGTTGTAAATACGTGTACCTAATTCAAAGTTGAATTCAGATGCGTTTTGAGCCAATTGTGAAGGAACCCCGGTTGACTTTGAGATCAAAGTAGCACCTGGCGTGATACCTGCATCGTTCGGGAACAAACCTGTCTTGTTACCAATCAAGGCAACAACGGGTCCGTTCAACATTTGATCAATCAATAATTGACCGTCTGTACTAGACAACATGACAACTGGAATCGTAACGTTTGCACCGTCAGCTCCAGGGCCCATTCCGATAACGTCTGGGTCACGGTTTACGATGATAACACCGATTGCACCTGCTGTTTGAGCTTCAAAGGCTTTCTTTCCAAACTCACATGTGTTACGACGAATAACACAAATTTTTCCGGCGTACGCATTAACTGGTGATGGATTACACCCTTCTTCTTGAAGTAAGTTTCCATACGTAGCATTATTTCCAGGTGTTCCATCATTCACCATAATTAAGGTGTCTTCAATAAACGTTCCAGGGATTAAGAAATCTGGTGTTCCCCATCCTCCTGGAGGATCAGCCCATGTAAACGAGTAGTTTCCTGCGATACTTGCAGGTGACTGCACTGCACAAATAACTTGTGCCTGGGACATAAAAGAAGCCCCAACTACAGCGAAAACAAGTAATAATTTTTTCATACACTTTTATGTTTTAGTTAGCGCTAAAATAATATAAAAATCAACAAACATGAAAAAATTTGGATTAATACATCAAACAATTCGGCATAAAAAAACCACTCATAATCGAGTGGTTTTCATTTTGTTAATATATAAGACGTTTAACTAAACATCGTTTTCATGAATTCGCGGTTCATGCGCGCAATGTTTTCTAGCGAAATTCCTTTCGGACATTCCACTTCACATGCTCCTGTATTGGTACAGTTTCCAAACCCTTCTTCATCCATCTGACGCACCATATTCATCACACGTTCTTTTGCTTCTACTTTTCCTTGAGGTAGAAGTGCATATTGGGATACTTTCGCACCAACAAACAACATGGCTGAGCTGTTTTTACATGTGGCTACACATGCGCCACATCCAATGCAAGCCGCTGCTTCAAATGCTTTATCTGCATCTGATTTTGGAATTGGAATCGTGTTCGCATCGATAGTCCGACCTGATGTATTAACGGATACAAATCCACCCGCTTGTTGAATACGGTCAAATGCACTTCTGTCAACGACAAGGTCTTTCACCACAGGAAACGCCTTTGCTCTCCACGGTTCGATGTAAATCGTATCTCCATTGCTGAATTTACGCATGTGCAACTGACAAGTAGTAACACCAGTATCAGGACCATGAGCGCGACCGTTGATGTACAACGAGCACATTCCGCAGATTCCCTCGCGACAATCGTGATCGAAAGCGACTGGCTCTTGACGTTCGTTAATTAATTGCTCGTTCAATTGATCAAGCATTTCCAAAAAGGAACTGTCTGTAGAAACGTTGTCCAAGTTGTACGTTTCCATTTTTCCCTTGGCATTTGCATTCTGCTGACGCCAAATTTTTAAGGTTACATTGATATTTTTTGATGCCATAACTCTAGCGTTGTATCATTATTTGTAATTACGCGCTGCAATTTTGATAAACTCGTACTTCAGTTCTTCTTTGTGAAGATTTGCCTTACTAATGTCGTGACCGGTATATTCCCAAGCTCCAACAAATTTGAAGTTTTCATCGTCACGAAGTGTTTCACCTTCTTCGTCTTGGTATTCTTCACGGAAATGTCCACCACACGATTCGTTTCGTTGCAATGCATCCATTGCCATAAGTTGACCTAGATCGATGAAGTCTGCTACGCGAAGTGCTTTTTCCAATTCAGGATTCAATTGATCTGCAGAACCTGGAACGTAGACATTGTTGTAAAACTCCTCTTTCAATGCGGCAATTTCTTCAATGGCCAGCTTTAATCCATCTGTGCTTCTTGACATACCAACTTTATTCCACATAATTTGTCCTAGGCGCTTGTGGAAATGGTCAACCGATTTAGTTCCGTTGTTGGTGATGAATTTATCGATAAGTGATTTCACCCTGTTTTCTGCTTCCTCGAACTCCGGTAGATCAGTTGAAATTGATCCTGTTCTAATGTCGTTCGAAAGGTAGTCAGACACGGTATATGGTAGTACGAAATACCCGTCTGCCAATCCTTGCATCAACGCTGAAGCGCCAAGTCGGTTAGCTCCGTGATCTGAGAAGTTAGCTTCTCCTGCAACGAAACATCCGGGGATGGTACTTTGTAAGTTGTAATCTACCCAAACTCCTCCCATGGTATAGTGAACGGCTGGATAGATTTTCATCGGTGTTTCATACGGGTTTTCATCGGTGATTTTCTCGTACATCTGGAAGAGGTTACCGTATTTTTCCTCTACCCATTTTTTACCAAGTTCGATGATGCGCTCGTCAGAAGGATTGTGTTCCCCTTTCGCAAAGGCTGCTTGACGTCCTTTACTTTTGATTTCAGTAGAGAAATCTAAGTATACCCCTTCGTTTGTGTCGTTTGCTTCAATTCCATGACCGGCATCACAACGTTCTTTTGCTGCGCGCGATGCAACATCACGTGGAACGAGGTTACCAAACGCCGGGTAACGTCTTTCCAAGAAATAATCGCGGTCCTCTTCAGCAATCTGAGTTGGTTTTAGTTGCCCAGCACGAATAGCTTCTGCGTCTTCTTTTTTCTTTGGCACCCAAATTCGACCAGAATTACGCAGCGACTCCGACATCAATGTCAATTTCGACTGGTTTGTTCCGTGAACAGGAATACATGTCGGGTGAATTTGCACGAAACATGGGTTGGCAAAGTAAGCGCCTTGCTTGTGTACTTTCCACGCGGCAGTTACGTTGCTTCCCATCGCATTAGTCGACAAGAAATACACGTTGCCATATCCACCTGACGCAATAATTACTGCGTGTGCAGAGTGTCGTTCGATTTCTCCTGTTACGAGGTTTCTTGCAATGATTCCCCGTGCTTTTCCGTCGACTTTTACCAAATCCAGCATTTCGTGGCGGTGGTACATTTTCACGCGACCAAGTCCAACCTGACGCGAAAGAGCGGAGTAAGCACCGAGCAATAATTGTTGACCAGTTTGTCCAGCGGCATAAAACGTACGCTGAACTTGCGTTCCTCCAAATGACCGGTTATCTAATAAACCACCGTATTCGCGGGCAAAAGGAACACCTTGCGCCACGCATTGGTCAATAATGTTTCCAGACACTTCAGCCAAACGGTGAACGTTCGCTTCACGCGCTCGGTAATCACCCCCTTTGATCGTATCGTAAAACAAACGGTAAATACTGTCACCGTCGTTTTGGTAGTTTTTAGCTGCATTAATACCACCTTGAGCTGCAATGGAGTGTGCACGACGCGGTGAGTCCTGGAAACAAAATGCTTTCACATTGTATCCCATTTCACCAAGTGAAGCGGCTGCAGATGCTCCAGCTAGACCTGTTCCAACCACAATAATGTCAATTTTTGGGCGGTTATTCGGTGCAACTAACTTCAGGTTGTTTTTATAGTCGGTCCATTTCTGTGAAATGTGTCCTTCTGGTATTTTAGAGTCTAAATTCGACATACTTCGATTATTTTAATGCTATTTAGTCAAAAACAAGTAAACAGGAATAAGCGCAAATGCTGCAGGAACGACGATAGAAAAAGCCTTTCCAAACCATTTAATTGCAGGAGTGAATTTGGGATTATTCACACCGAGTGATTGAAATGCAGAAGCAAATCCGTGCATTAAGTGGAAAGACAACACTGTCATAGCTAGTACATAAAGCACAACCGCTATGAGTGCATTACCATTTGCTGCAAACCCTTCTTTTGATTTGTCGTGTCCAAAAAAGGCAAGGACAAGTGAATGAAGGTCTTTATATCCATCGCCCATTTTAATGTTGACTTCTTTGCTGTAGAATTCAGTTCCGTTTTTAACCACCATTTGTGCTTGACCCATTGGGCTGTTTTCAAAAGCAGTTACAGGAAAGAAATTGTTGGTGTGTGTCAGATAAAGCGCTTGTTCTTTCTTTGTCTGAGGCTCCATCACAAACACTTTATGCAAGGGCATTGGTGTCGATGAGTACTTCATTTTCCACCAGAAATTCGCCATGTGAATGACAATAAAAATTAAAATAGCAGAACCCAAGACAGCCATTTGTCGTGCGGCAGTCGATGAATTTGCAGTTGGATTGTTGTACGCGTAGTTTATGGGACGTGCCTTTTTGTTTTGAATTGTCAATAAGATTCCATCGATGGCATGAAAAAGAATGGACAAGTATGTCACGTAAGACATGACTTTGATCAATGGATTGTGCGTCATGAAATAGGCATATTCGTTGAATGCACGTTTTCCTTCTTCTCCGGTGATGAACACCAATTGCAAGTTGCCTAGCAAGTGCCCAACAAGGAATAAGCAGAGAAACAAACCGGTCAATGCCATCCAGTATTTTTTGGCAATTGATGAGGATAAAATCGCTGAGTTACTCATATTTTTTTATTCTGGTTACTAAAATGTACGGCAAATTTAATAGTTAGAACAATCCACGCGGTTGTTAGTTCTTATTTAGATTCATTATACGCAACCACCTGTTTATGGGGTTTTAGTGGCGTCAAATGAGAGCTTACTTCCTGTTTCTGAAACGGATAGGGTATACTTTCCTCCGAGTACTATGGCTTGATTGTCGTTGATGTGTCCTGAAGGTAAATCAAAAGCAACCGGAATATTTAATGGTGCAAGGTGGTGGCAGATGATTTCCTCTAGTGATGACCCAAAAGGTGGATTGGTGTCTTTCATGTCGGTCATTCCTCCGATAACTACTCCACGAAGTTGTTGAAGTATACCTGATTTTTTTAATGAAAAGAACATGCGGTCGACGTGGTAGAGGTGTTCAGCAAGGTCTTCAATAAACAGAATCGTTTCGGAATAATCGGGTTGATCATTTGTTCCGATCAAGCTGCATACGATGCTCAAATTCCCTCCAATAACATTCCCTGTTGCATTTCCTTTGATGTTCCAATCGCTTGCTTTTCCTTCCATCGAGCTTGGATTTCCGCTGATGGCATTAAGAAGTGAATCAAGCGACTCCGCGGTATTTTCCGCAACGTTTAACGGCATTGTTCCGTGAATGCTGGCAATTTCGTTTTTCTGAAGTCGTTGATGAAATACGGTAATGTCACTGAATCCAATCAGCCATTTAGGGTTGAGATCGAAGGTTTTCCAATCCAATTGATCAATGATTTTCACGGAACCGTATCCGCCTCTTGCGCACCAGATCGCTTTTATTTCTGGATTATCCAGTGCTGTTTGCATATCCATCAGTCGTTCTTCATCCGTACCTGAAAAATAGTTGTGCTTTCCTGTGCAATGCGGACTAATGCCAACCGAAAAACCGTTTTGCTTTAACCAGTTTGCAGCCGTTTCAACTGCTGATTCATCAATACATTTGGCCGGAGCGGTAATGTAAACTAAATCGCCTGGAGATAATGCTGGTGGAAGTTTCACGTTTTTTGTGTAAAGATAGGTGCTCAAAAGCGGACCGTACGTTTAGGTGAAATAAGTTATCCAATATTCGGTGTTTATCGGACTTAATTACTGCAAAAAACAAGTAAATTGGCCCAATGATTACACCATTTAACGACGAATATTTTATGCGCCAAGCGCTTCAGGAAGCATTCAAAGCAGTTGAAGCGGATGAGGTTCCTGTTGGTGCGGTGGTTGTTGCCAACAACCAGATTATTGCACGGGCACACAACTTGACAGAACGTTTGCACGATGTTACCGCACACGCCGAGATGCAAGCAATTACAGCTGCCGCAGAATATTTAGGTGGAAAATACCTTTCCGGTTGTTCCTTGTATGTGACTGTTGAACCATGTGTGATGTGCGCGGGAGCGTTGTATTGGTCACAATTGGACAAAGTGGTGTTTGGTACGCGGGATGAAAAAAGGGGAGCAGGGAGGTTTCAGCAGCAACTCTATCACCCAAAAACGGTGGTGACAAATGGTGTGCTGGAGAAAGAGTGTGCGGAATTGATCCAGCTGTTTTTCAAGAATAAACGATAAACCAAAAAAGGGCTGACCTTGCAGCCAACCCTTCGTATAAAAGTGGTGTTCTGTTTATTTGAACATGAGTATCAAGAAGTAGAATAATGCAGCTAACAGTCCACTAACAGGGATGGTTAAAATCCATGCCCAAAGTAAGTTGATTGTTACTCCCCAGCGAACAGCACTTAAGCGTTTTGTTGCGCCGACACCAATAATTGATCCTGTAATGGTGTGTGTCGTAGAAACAGGAATCCCCATTTGACTCACGGTAAATAAGGTAAGCGCACCTGCAGTCTCCGCACAAACACCTTCAAGTGGTGTTACTTTCGTGATTTTGGTACCCATCGTTTTTACGATTTTCCAACCACCGAAAAGCGTACCGATACCAATCATTAAGTAACAGCCAAATGAAATCCAAAACGGCATGGTTTCCGCGTTTACTTTAGTTTTGATTTTGTACCCTTCTTTCAGCTCAGCACCTTTAATTGAGGAATTGAACATTCCTGCCTTTGAATAGGTTGGATTCAACTCTTTCTTTGTGAAGATGAGTTCTTTTGTTTCGGCGTCGTGAATAGCATTTCCTTTCGTGTAAATGTGGAGTTTTTCGAGTGATTTATCTACCTCACTGAATGAACTGAACTTAGCCGATTGTGAATAAGAAGTGTTTAATTTTTCTTCATGAAAGATGACCTCTTGCGTTTTCATGTCGATAATGTCGTCACCAGCTGCGTAAAAAGCAATTCCATTCATTTCACCGAACTCCGGTTTGAATTTATCTTTCTTCCCGTCTTCATTTTCATGCTCAATTTGCATGACTTCAGAAATTCGGAAATTCGGGTCAATTTTATCTTCAGTATGTTGTTCGCGTTGCAAGTTACCATACACCATTAGCGCGGCACAAATAATTCCCATTACTTTTTGTGAATCTGCTCCACCGTGTCCAAGTGAAAACGCCGCAGATGAAAGCAACTGAAGTCGCTTGTACATGTTTGATTCTTTCAAAGCTGTTTGACTTTTTCCGTGCACGAGCATGTAATAGATATAGGCAAGAATGAATATCACCATCATACCCATAACGATGTACATCATTTCTTTTTTCATATCCATGAATTCAACCATGTAATCCAATATGAAATAGATCACTACGGTTGCTGCGACGATCAGAATAAACTTAAGTCCGAATCGTCGACTCATAGTCACCAAAGCTATGGCAAAGGCAATCACACCTCCAATGATTGGTGCTAGGAAGATAAATAGGACGACTTTAATAATTTCACCACCTGTGATTACCGAGAATCCCTCAAGAATAGAGCCTGATTGAAAAGCTACGTGAGCTACTGCAGCACCTGCAAATCCACCAATTAAGGTGTGTGATGAAGACGAAGGAATTCCCAACCACCAGGTAAATAAATTCCACGCAGTTGCTGCGAGTAATCCAGCAAGGATGACCCAAAGGTCGATGACGCTGTTGTCCACCGTTTTCGCAACGGTATTACCAACGCTCATGTCGAATACCCAAAACGCGAGTACGTTGAACGCCGCCGCCCAAACTACAGCTTGAAATGGCGTAAGGACTTTTGTAGATACAACGGTAGCGATTGAGTTAGCGGCATCATGGAAACCATTCACTAAATCGAAAAGTAGCGCGATACCTATGACAATGAGTAATAAGGTAAACATAGTTTAACGATTAAAATGAACAATTAAGCGTATTTCACGACGATCGATTCAATTACATTTCCAGCGTCTTCGCATTTATCTGTAACTGTCTCTAATGTTTGGTAGATCTCGCGTTTTTTGATCAATTCTTTCGCGTCTACGTCTGAATCAAATAACTTTTCGATACTTAAATCGAACAGTTCATCTGCCATATTTTCCACGCTGTTGATTTTGATCACACATTCAACAATTTTTTGCGTGTTTTTGAGGTTACGCAATTCGATAACTGCTGCGTTTACTGCAAGTACAGCTTGCGCGATTGCATCCGATGTTTTTTGAATACCGGAATCGGTTGTTGGGTCAATCTTATAAAAGTTGATTTTTTTACCTGATGCATAGATGTAATCTGCGATGTCATCTAGAGCAGTAGCTAGGCTGTGAATGTCTTCACGGTCAAACGGTGTGATGAAGTTTTTACCAAGTTCAACAAAGATCTCATGTGTCAGCATGTCGTTTTGGTGCTCCAAGTCCTCCATTTCTTTGATGACTTTTGCGCGTTTATTGAAGTCGGCTTCATTGACCACTAAAACCAATTTGTTTGCCAATGTCTCGAGGTTGGCGCTTGCCTTTTCAAAAAGCGTGTAAAAGACCTTGTCTTGCGGTAAAAAGAACTTTAAAATACCTGATGCCATAGTGTTGTGCGTTTAGAATTTTCGGTAAATGTATTTCAATCCATCTTTTCAAGGTATTATTAATGGTTTTCTTAACGTAAACATAACGTTGTTTCTAAAAATTGATAGAACGAGGGTAATAAACACTAAAAAAATGGCGGTATATGAGCGCTTTTATTTTTACTTATGTTAACTGAATGTTAAGCCGGGTTAATAACATATTCTTGCTGGTTAAACAAAACCCCAATGAAAAATAGGCTTTGTGAAATTGAGATCCGGTTCTTATATGTTAAGGTAAGGTTATGAAAATTACCGTTACGTTATATCTGATTAAACTCAGTGTTAACTGAATATGAACAAGAATACATTTGCGACAGAAAAAACTCGACTTATGAAACGAATTATTTTTGGAATCGCACTTGTTTTTCTTGGGTCTAATGCCGCTTTAGCGCAACGAGACAGTGCAGAACTAAAACCATTGACTGAAACGATTAAAACAAAATCGTGGTATGAAAGTTTTCAAATACGCGGTTACGTGCAAGCGCGCTACAACCGACTGTTAGAGACCAATCCAGATTTGAAATGTGAGCAGTGTGACCGATCTTGGGGAGACAATGGTGGTTTTTTCATCCGTCGTGCCCGTATTATTTTCTCTGGGCAGATATCGGATCGCGTTTATTTTT
>JBILNH010000191.1:0-4535 GCA_044375095.1 Crocinitomicaceae bacterium | reverse complement strand
AATGTTGCCCAGTTACGAGACGCCTATTTTGATTTAGGCATTGACAAAAACAATGAGTTTCGTTTTCGTGTAGGTCAAAGTAAGGTTCCTTATGGTTTTGAAAACATGCAATCAAGTCAGAACCGAATTCCGTTAGATCGAAATGATGCAATAAATAGTGCTGTTACCAATGAGCGTGATATGGGCGTTTTCTTTTATTGGGCACCAAAAAAGACGCGCGCTTTGTTTTCGAGTTTGGTAAAAGACGGATTAAAAGGATCCGGTGATTATGGTGTGTTTGCTTTTGGGGTGTATAACGGACAAACAGCCAATCAAACAGAACGAAACAACAATGCACATATGGTTACGCGTTTGTCTTACCCGTTCAAAATAAAATCGCAAATTATCGAACCTGGAATTCAAGCTTATACAGGAAAGTACAATGTAAACAATGTGAGCAGCGGGGTGAAAATGAACGACACAGGTGATTATTTAGACGAACGTGTTGCCGCTTCATTGATCCTTTACCCAAAACCATTTGGAATTCAAGCAGAGTACAACATTGGTCGCGGACCAGAGTTCAATAAATTTACGGACTCTATTGAGGTACAAGGTTTAAAAGGAGGCTACATTACCATGTCTTACATGTTTAAAATCAAGAATCAAACGTTTATTCCTTTCGTTCGTGGTCAGTATTACGAAGGTGGAAAGAAACACGAACTTGATGCCAGAAGCTACAAGGTCAATGAGTACGAAATCGGGGTGGAATGGCAGCCACACAGAACGTTTGAATTGGTGGCAATGTACACCTTCTCTAACCGTCGTTACGAGGATTTTGGCAAACAAGAAAATTTCCAACAGGGAAGACTCCTCCGTTTACAAGCTCAAATTAACTTTTAAGGCTTAAGCTCCTTTACTTTTTCAATATTGATTTGCACCTCGATTTCATAGTCGGGGTGTTTTTTGTGTAGAAAGGCGATCATGTTCGTAACGATACTCATGTCTGCTTCTTCAAGTAAACTAAAGGTCATTTCCTTGACTAATTTATTGTCGTCCAATGCAAATTCTACTCCCTCTAATTCAGCCATAGCTTTATTGTTGAACAGGACTGTATTGCCGTTTACACTGAATCCAGTAGTGTCAAAGTTTCGAGTGACGGAACAAGAAAAGAACAACCCAATTGTAAAAAGGAACAAGAAAAGTTTCATCATATTTTTTTCTTCGAAAGTAGGTTGAATGACTCACGGCCTTGTTAAGCCAATATTAATTTTGCTGAAATGGGCATCAGTTTCAACCAATCGACAAGCTTTTGAGCTTAACAAAGTCTTGATAAATAGATAATATCACGGTTTCATGAAATGGTTTTGGGTTCGTGATATTTGCCCCACATGGAAACTATCAATCGTGAAATAAGCTGGTTGTCTTTTAATGAACGTGTACTTCAAGAGGCAATGGATCCTACGGTTCCTTTGATTGAACGCATACGTTTTTTGGGAATTTATTCAAATAATATGGATGAATTTTACCGGGTGCGTGTGGCCTACGTGCGGCGAAAAGTCAGTTTAGGAAAGCAAAAAATACAGGGTTTTAAAGGTAATGCTGAAGATCTCTACAAAGAAATCAGGCGCATTGTATTACAACAGCAGATAAAGGTTGAGTTGACTTACCTTGAATTAATTGATGAATTGGCGAAGCAAGGTATACGTATGATGGATGAGGTTTCTGTAGAATCATCAGATTTGCCTAAACTCAAGAATTACTTCAACACTCAAGTGCGTCACGAAATTTTCCCGGTCATGCTTGATCCGAAACGCCGTTTCCCCACTTTACGAGATGACGCCATTTACCTTGCCATTCGATTTGTTGATAATAAGCAAAAAAAGCGTTTTGCGCTGATTCAGCTTCCAGTAAAGCAGCCGCGTTTTTACCGCATGAATAAAGCGAATAGCGTCGATATCATCTTGCTTGACGATATTATTCGCATTCATCTTCACCAAATTTTTAGTGTATTTCAACCGGCAAATTGCGAAGCATTTACGTTCAAATTTACGCGAGATGCTGAATTGGACATGGACGACGACCTCTCCGTCAACTTTATGCAGAAGATTAAGAAAAGTGTGCAACAACGGAAACAAGGAGATCCAGTTCGTTTGGTTTACGATCAGCGCATGCCGAAAGAAATGCTCGATTTTTTACTTAAATCCTTGGAATTAAAAAAGGGAATAAACACCATCCCAGGGGGGAAGTACCACAATTTTAAGGACTTTGTTTCCTTCCCCGTAAACGACCGCGCTGAATTACTTTATCCTGCGCAACCTGCGGTAAGTCATCCTCAGTTGGTTAACAAAGTAAGCCTGATTGAAGCCATACAACAGCGTGATGTGTTGTTGCATTTCCCCTATCAGCATTTCGATCATCTGGTGGATCTTCTTCGCGAAGCAGCGCTCGACCCAAAAGTGAAAGCAATACGCATAAGTATTTATCGTCTAGCTAAAAATTCGGATATCGTGAGTGCATTAATTGCGGCAGCGTTTAATGGTAAGCAGGTGACTGTAATTGTCGAACTACAAGCGCGTTTTGATGAGGAGAACAATTTGTATTGGTCAGATAGACTCAAAGAAAGCGGTGTTAAAGTCATTTTTGGCGTGCCTAATTTAAAAGTGCATTCAAAAATTCTTCAAATCGATCGTGTGGAAAAGGATAATAATTTTTCCATTACGTACGTGGGAACAGGAAATTTTAACGAGAAGACGTCGCGCATCTATACCGATTTAAGCTTGTTAACGGCAGATAGGGAAATAGGTGCTGAAATAAGAAAAGTTTTTCAACTCTTTGAAAATAACCTCGGTCGCCCAATGTTTAGAAGATTGTTGGTTTCTCCTTTTAACACAAGGCGTAAACTTAATGCATTGATCGATCAAGAAATAAATGCAGCCAAAAAAGGAAAAGAGGCTAAAATTCAAATCAAACTCAACAACTTAACAGACGAAAAGCTCATTCAAAAATTGATAACCGCCAGTCAACATGGGGTGCAAATCGAAATGATTATTCGCGGGATATGTTGTCTAATACCAGGACTCAAGAAAATTAGCGATAACATTAAAGTGATCAGTATTGTAGATCGTTACTTAGAACACGGTCGGTTTTTTATTTTTCATAATCAGGGGAATCCGCAGTATTACCTGACAAGTGCTGATTTCATGGAACGCAATTTAGATAAGCGCATTGAAGTTGGTGTTCAACTTATCGATCCCAATGTCCAACAAGAGATTCAGCTTATTTTCGATTACCAATGGAAGGGAAGTGTGAAAGCGAGAGCCATTACGAAGGATTTAAAGAATCGCTATACCCATCGTGACCTTCCCACGTTTCATGCGCAAAAAGAATTATACCACTACTACGTTGAAAAGTCGGGGCGCGTAGACGTTGATTAAGTCTTTTCGTCTCGTATTTTTGTCTGATTATTTTTTCGAAAATCATGGTTGTTGGTGCAATAGATGTCGGTACGAATGCAGCCCGCTTGTCGGTTGCTAAACTTTCACTTGTGGACGGTAGCGTATCGATAGAACGTGTCTTTTACAGCCGTGTACCTTTGCGCTTAGGAAAAGATGTCTTCGAAAAAGGAAAGCTTTCCAAAAAGAAAGCGGAGCAGTTCGTAAAGACAATGCACGCTTTTCGTTTACTTGCCGATGTACATGGAGTAGAACAGTTGCGTGCGGTAGCCACCTCTGCCATGCGCGAAGCTAGTAATGCACAAGAGACAACCCAGCTTATTCAGGAAACTACAGGAATTGACCTTGAAGTGATTAGCGGTGAAGAAGAAGCCTTGTTGATTTTTGAATCGTTCGATTTTCTTGGCTTAGTCAATCAACCGGCCTATATTGTTGTCGATGTTGGTGGTGGCAGTACCGAGGTAAGCATTTTTGAAAATGGGAAACGGCGCGCATCCCGATCGTTTAACCTGGGTACGTTGAGACTTTCAGATGGTTCAACTACAGCCGGGGAGTGGCACGAATTGCGCATTTGGTTAGTGCAAGAGGTCGATTTATCCATCGATCACGCAATATATGGTACGGGTGGAAACATTCGAAAGGTGCATGACCTGCTTGATTTATCAGATAATGAAGCGATTAGTACAGTTGACATGTATCAATTGCATAGCAAAATGAAAACACTAACGATAGATGAACGGCAAAAGGAATTCCGGTTAAAAGCTGATCGTGCCGAAGTCATCGTTCCTGCAATGGCTATTTTTTTAGCCGTACTGAATACACTTAATGCATCTTCTATTTACGCACCAAAATTGAGTTTAAGTGATGGAATCATGTTGCATGCTTTCCGCCAATTGAAATAACACCAGACTTTTCTTTTTCCTCACTACCTTTGCTTCATGTTGAACGACCACCATCCGATTTGTGCATTAGCTACTCCAAATGGGGTAGGAGCGATAGCGCTTATTCGTGTTTCAGGAACGAATTGCTTGCGATTGGTTGAACAATGCTTCTCAAAGAAGCTAACGGATAAAGTATCGCACTCTTTGCATTTCGGCACAATCA
>JBILNH010000194.1:0-4441 GCA_044375095.1 Crocinitomicaceae bacterium | reverse complement strand
GAGGACGTTAAGTTCATGTGGTCTTCTGATTTAGAGGATGTTGCTGTAAATTCGAAGGAAAAGGCATACTTTATCTATGCGATTCGCATTCCAGATAACGGAAAAGCTAAAGTTGGTGGGAAAGATATTAAATCTGCCTCAACGGGTTATGATGAGCAATCAGGAGGAATTACTGTAGATCTTTCAATGACGGTTGAAGGGGCAGATAAATGGGCTGAAATGACGTCTGACAACGTGGGACGTGTGGTTGCCATAACAATGGATAATGTCGTATATAGCGCTCCTAGAGTAATGAATGCAATTACAGGTGGCAATACACAGATATCAGGATCTTTCTCAATTGAAGAAGCAAAAGATCTTTCAGGATTACTTAACGGTGGAGCTTTACCAGCGCCATGTGTCATTGTAGATCAATCGAAAGTTGGTCCAACTATTGGTGCAGAGAATTCCCGTGCAGGTTTGGTTTCATTTGTATTTGCATTCATAGCTGTACTTCTTTACATGTGGTTCTACTATGGTAAATCTGGATTAGTTGCAAATATTGCACTTACGGCGAATGTCATTTTCATCTTTGGAAGTTTGGCATCTTTTGGTGCTGTACTTACGCTTGCGGGTATTGCAGGTATTGTCCTTACGATTGGTACGGCCGTCGATGCGAACATTCTGATTTTTGAACGTGTTAGAGAAGAACAAGCGAGAGGGGTTGATTTAGCAGGTTCTATTCAAATTGGATTTAAAAAAGCATTGCCTTCCATCATTGATGCGAACGTGACTCATTTATTAGTTGCTATCATTTTGAAGGTTTTTGGAACTGGTGAGATTGAGTCGTTTGCTACTACATTAATCATTGGTATTTTTACTTCAATGTTTAGTGCTATCGTAATTGGTAGATTGGTTATTAATGCGTGGTTAACGAAAGGAAAGGACATCACTTTTTCAACGAAGTTCTCAAAAGGGTTGTTCCAGAACTTCAATATTGATTGGGTTGGAAAAAGAAAGTACTATTACATTTTTTCCATCACAGTTACCGTACTTGGTGTGGTAGCTTTGGTTGGACGTGGCCTCAAACAAAGTGTTGAATTTACTGGTGGACGAACATTTGAAGTGAAGTTTGAAAACAAAGTAGATATTGAATACCTCAGAGGTGAGTTGTCGAAAGTATTTGTTGAAAACAAGGAGGTTGCTTCTATCGATTTAAAGACCAAATCCAGTGAATACAAGGTTGAAATCGTAACCAACTACCTATTGAAGAAAGAAGGTTCTACAGAAGAAGTGAAGGCTCAATTGACAAAAGCACTTGATGCATCCCAACCTAAATTCGGCAAGTACCAAATTGAAGGAATGCGAAGTATTTCTGCCGCTGTATCAAGTGAGTTATGGACATCTTCAGCTATCGCATTAACCTTATCAATGATCGCTATTTTTGGTTACATTTTACTTCGTTTCGGACAGTGGCAATATTCACTAGGTGCAATTGTTGGTTTAGCGCATGATGCGTTCTTTGTTATTTCAGTATTCTCTTTATTGCATGGATTTTTACCTTTTAGCCTTGATGTAAATCAAGCGTTTATTGCAGCGATACTAACTGTAATCGGTTATTCGATGAACGATACGGTAATTGTCTTTGACCGGATAAGGGAGAATTTAAGAATGAACAAAAATGCTGAAGACCATAAACAAATCATCAATGATTCATTGAACAAAACCATAAGCAGAACAGTCAATACTTCAATGACTTTATTCGTAGTTGTCTTGATAATGTTCATCTTCGGTGGTCCAGCTATTAAAGGATTCTTATTCGCATTATTAGTTGGTGTAGTGATTGGTACGTATTCTTCACTATGTGTAGCTACACCAATTCTAATTGATTTCTCGAAAAGATTAAAAGCGTAGTATTAAACGAATGTTTATGCTGATAAAAAGAGCCTTTAAAGGCTCTTTTTTTATATCCGTACAATTTGAGTTTCCTGATTTTTACGGAGGTACGCTGACAGAATAGTACGCGCGTCTCGATCTTCATCTATTAAATCGATGAATCGTTTCCATTTAAATTGGGGTAATCCCTGAAAATGATAAGGAGCAAAACCAAATCCAACTAATGAACCTCGTTCCACTAAAATCAAACTTTTCTCACTTTTGTGGCGACCTTTTTCTAAAATGTAAAAACTATCTCCGCTCAACGTTAATCGCTCGACTAATTCTGTTGCTCGACTATTGTATGATTCCGATAGTTCTTCTCCAATACAAGCGCCTTTACATTGTTTGATGGAGTGATGAAAACATGCCGATTGAGAAGGGTAGAGGTCACACAGTTTTTGACATAATTCATATTGTTCACACCATTTTTCGAGCTGACTAACCGCTTCCGCTTTCGTGCTAAAACTTGCAATAGGTTGTTGGTTCGTTGTTGCTGTTCGCGCGATGAAAAATCGAACATATCCTTTTTCATCTGGGTAGTCGAAAAGGCCAAACGGAAATTTACTTCGTTTTAACCGTTGATTGTATATTGGCTTATGTTGTTTTATTAATTGTGATTCCCTCAATAGAGCAATCAATTCCGATCCCGTTAGTTCAAATTCTATCCGAGCAATTTCTTGGATCATTTGAGATCCTTTCTTCGTTTTTAAGTTGCGTAAATGCTGCTCTACGCGGTTCTTAATTTGTTTGCTTTTTCCAATATATATGAGTTGATTTACTTCATTGTAAAATAAGTAAACGCCTGTTTTTCCTGGTAAATTATCGAGGGTTTCAAGGTCTAAATTGGGATGTAGAATTTTTGGATTAACTTCTTGTTGAATAAAAGAACTTAAATTACCAGGATCTTTTTGAACTAATAAGGTAAATAGTTCTGCAGTAGCTAAGGCATCTCCAGAAGCGCGGTGACGGCCAGCTAATACGATCCCCAATTCACGTGATAATTTCCCTAAACTGTAAGAAGCCATACCGGGAATAATATAACGTGACGCCCTAACTGTGCAAAGATGTGGCCTTCTGAAATCGTAACCCAATGACCTGAACTCGTGACGAATTATTCCATAATCAAATCCCACATTGTGCGCAACAAATATGCAACCTTCTGTAAATTCAATTACTTTCTTCGCGACTTCATAAAATCGAGGTTTCCCTTGGACCATTTCATTGGTGATTCCAGTAAGTCTCACGATGAATTCTGGGATTTCCATTTGAGGATCAAGTAAGGTGACGAATTCATCAATTACCTGATTACCATCGTGTTTATAAATAGCGATCTCAGTGATTTTTGAGGATTTAGGGCTTCCACCGGTCGTTTCAATATCGACAATTACATAGTGCATCTGATAGGTCTAAAAATAATTAAATGTTAAAGATTTCAGTTATGTTGATTATCATTTTCCTTTCCTTAATTTTGGGATGTTTGAATTTTAAAATAAAACTGAATATGAAACATCTTTTAACACTTTTCATGGCTATACTTTCCTCATGGAGTTTTAGTCAAAGTAATCTAACCATTTTCAATAATGACGGTCGACAGTTTTATGCGATAATGAATGGAATAAAACAAAATGCGGTTCCACAAACGAATGTATATATCAGTAATGTGAAGAATGGGGTCTATTCGGTGAAACTTATTTTTGCTGATGGAATTACAGCAGACATAGATAAGAATGTTTATTTTGATGAGCCTTCTGATGTGGTAACGCGTGTGAAATTTAAAAAAGGGAAAGGAACGCTTCAATTAATAAGTATTCTACCAACCACTGGACCTTTACAAGAGCCTTCAACAGTAATTTATCGTTCTTCTGATGCTTCTGCCTATTCAGACGCGACACAACAGACAGTTTTGTCAACACCTGTTCAACAGCAAGTTGCGCCGCCAGCTCAAACAACCACAGTAACAACTACCACATCCACTTCCCAAGTGACATCTTCAAACAATTCTGTTCCGGTAACGAATCAAACGAATGGCAATGCAGGAATGAACATGTCAGTGAATGTAACGGATCCAACAATGACAAACGGTCAAGCAGGAATGAACATGTCAGTGAATGTAACTGATCCAACGATGACAAATGGTCAAGCAGGAATGAACATGTCAGTGAATGTAACGGATCCAACGATGACAAATGGTCAAGCAGGAATGAACATGTCAGTGAATGTATCAGATCCAACGATGACGAATGGTCAAGCAGGATTAAATATGCAAATGAATGTAACTGATCCAACATTAACTGGAACAGGTGGGGTGAATATGAATGTAAATGTGACCGATCCTTTGTTAACTGGTAATGGTGGTCTTAATATGAATGTAGGATCGACGAGTAACCAGTCATCAACAAGTTATCAAACGTCTAATACAACGATTACGACTACTACGACAACAACGTCAAATCAAGTTACTTCTCCGCCACCTGTGCAACAAATTCAGCAAACCCAACAAGTACCAGTACAAACGAATCAAACA
>JBILNH010000193.1:0-4485 GCA_044375095.1 Crocinitomicaceae bacterium | reverse complement strand
GGCTGTTGTAGGCACTCCTCAAGAATATACACGAACCATTAATCAAAAATATCCCTGCTGTATTTACTATAGCGTTTCGGACAAAAAATCAATTGAGCATGCCATAATTCAAGCCATCAATCAGCTTGATGAATTGAAAAAAAACGCACAAAAAGCTCAAAAAGAATTAAATTGGGAGACTGAAAAAGAAAAGCTAACTTCGTTTTTCCATGAGATATCTGAATAAAACGAGTTTTTTTAAACTAAAACAGAAAGCACAACCCATTGAATAATGAAAAACATTATTGTAGTTTTAGATAATGACTTTGAATTAACTAACGAAAACAAGTTATTGGAAGAAGGTTGGAACTTGCTCCCAACAATAGACTTTCATGTTGAAATAATCTGCCTGACGACCAACCTTCCTGCCATTGAAATAAGAAATGACCGAAAAATAACACGGATGTTTCATCCAAAATTAATTTCAAATCCATTTTCAAACGAGGCAACCAACAGTTTTTACCAAGGAGTTGATTACATTACCAAAAAGCAATTTGATGTGGTTCATTGTATTGGTGAGTTAACTTGGCATATTGGATCCGCTGCAAAAAAGAAAAATCCTTCATTGTTATTGGTTTTAGAACCGACAATTAAACTCGTCTCATTAGAAAAGCACCAAATGGAATTGACTGCATTCCATTCTATCCTTTTGAAGTTAAGAAAATGGAAGGCAAGAAAACGAGCAGATCTCACAATTTTACCAAATAAGTCCACAGAAATAATTACCGTTGAATCAAAGTCTAAAACGATAAACCTTACTAATGGTATCAATGTGTACCAAGATGTTTATTCAACACTTCTGTAAACATGCCCCAACCACCCCTAATCAGTATCCTCATGCCGGCCTACAATGCAGCGAACTTTGTGTCGCGTGCCATTGAATCGGTGCTCGGTCAAGGGTATACGCATTGGGAGTTACTTATTGTGGACGATGGTAGCACCGACCAAACAGCATTGCGCATTGAAGACTTTGACGATCCGCGTATTCACTATATCTATCAAGAAAACCAAGGAGTAAGTGCGGCCCGCAACGCCGCTCTTGGTAGAATGCAAGGTGATTTCTTTTGCTTTCTCGACGCAGATGACTGTTTTCCTCAAGATGCATTGCAAATTCAAGTAAACTATATGCTTCAGCATCCGGAATGCACCTTGTTAGGTGGATGCGTGCGAGTCATGAATAGCGACCTTTCTGAAAACATTCGCATGTTTCAACCCACCTTTCGCGGCAAGCCGTTGAAGGAATACATCCGATTAAGCCAAAGTTGTTTTTTTAGTGTAACAGGATTTGTTCGGCGAATGCCTGACCACAATTACCGATTTCAAGAGAAACTCACTCACGGGGAAGATTTGTTGTTTTATATCGAATTAGCCTCAAATCCCGATACATGCTTTCATACCATTACAGATGAAACCTATATTTACAGGAGTTCTCGGAATTCTGCCATGTCCAACCTGGATGGTCTTTCCAAAGGCTACGAAACCTTATACCGCCACATTCGAAAGAATCGCTACGGTAACGCGTTCGACTTGTATGTCTTGAAATCGAAAATCTTCAAAGTCATGCTATTGAGTTACCTCAAAAAAAGGGAGTATCTTCAAGCTTTTAAAACAGTAAAATTGTTGTTTCTGTGAAGTTGCTTTATTTGTGCTATTGGGGAATTGATGAAGGGTTAACACAAGCAACCGTGTTTCCCCAACTCCGCATGTTGGCCGAAATGGAACACATTCACAAGATTGTACTTTGTACCATCGAACGTGATTGGAAATTAGTGGAGTATTCCGGCCCCCAGCACGAAAAAATCAGTTTCCACCCGTTGTACAGCAAGGGCCTCAAACCCGGTGTGCTGAACAAAATCGTTGATTTTGTCGTATTTCCCCAAACACTTCAAGCACTGGTAAAAGCGCACCGAATCGACTTTATCTTGAGCCGCGGGACACCGTCAGGTTCGCTGGCATGGAAAGTCTTTCGTAAAACAGGTATTCCGTTCGGGGTAGAATCATTTGAACCTCACGCTGATTACATGCACGAATCCGGCGTGTGGAAAAAGAACGGTTTAAAATACCGGGCCCAAAAAAAATGGGAGGACAAACAAAAACAAGATGCACAATTTGTGATAACCGTTTCACACAATTACCGCGAGCAACTTCTTGCCGAAGGATTGCCTGCGGATAAGATACATACAATACCCTGCACGGTCGATACCGCTTCCTTTGGGTTCGATACCGGAAAAAGGTTGGCTATTCGGGATCGCCTCCAGATACCGGAAAGTTCCGTGGTGGGCATTTATGTGGGTAAATTTGGTGATATTTACTACGACACAGATGCGTTTCAACTCATCAGGCAAGCGTTCGACTTCTTCGGTCCGACATTTTTTATGCTCATTCTAACCCCGCAATCCAAAGTTCAGATTGAGGATTTTATCACGCAACAGGGGCTTAATCCCGAACGTTTTGTAATAGACTGCGTGCTGCATCAAGAGATTCCGCACTATTTAAGCGCTTCAGATGTCGCATTTTCCTTTGTGAAACCCGCGCCCAGTCGAAAATACTGTTCTCCGATTAAAGACGGGGAATATTGGGCCAACGGGCTTCCCATTTTGATGGGCGAGGATATTGGTGACGACTCCCGCTTGATCGAAGCCCACCCACATGCCGGGTTTGTGTTCAACGCCGCTTTCACCAATTTTCAAAATGGGCTTAGTCACATACAACACTTGCTTGAGCCATCCCGCATCGAAGAAATGCGAGAACAAAATATGGCATTAGCGAAAAGAGAGCGAGGAAGGCAAGTAATTTCGTTGGTTTATGATAAGGTTTTTGGTCTTTAAAACTAATTTGAATACCTGTGAAATATTCAACTTAAAAAAGATCGACTGGTTTTATGGAATTTACCGGAAGTATTTTGGGAAATGATCTGGAAGACGCTATTCTCGATTGATTTTTCGCCGACCACGAGCCAGTCGAGGATGGAGTGGCAGCCTAGAGGCTGATGCACCGAGGCTCGGCGAAAACCACTCGACTAGCTTGCGTTACACAGACTACCGCATGCCAGCCGAGGATGGAGTGATTTTGTGAAACGAAGTGTAACAAAAGTGTATCGAGGGAGGATGTGGGCTGATATTCGACTAACATGCGTTATACAGACAACCGAATATTTTTTGGCTGATCGAGTGTCCAACGAAGGAGGACGTATCGAGACGGACAAAAAAATATCGAGGAAGGATGTGGGAGATTAAAATACAAGGGCAACGAAACCGTTACAAATTGTAACAGTTTGAAAATGCCGGATGCAGATGGATCAAGCTATTTTGCTTCAATTAAAAGCAATTTTCATCTTATTTTGCTTTTGTATATAGCAATTTGTAGTTGTATTTGCTTTGTAATATAGCATAATGGAAGATCTACTTTGATGACAAAGGATCCGAAATGGTCAATTAAAGAAAAATGACTTCAATTAACGTTCTAAATTGAGTGACATGATTTCAAACGTTGCCCACTGTTATAACCCGCCAATTCCTATTAATCAAAGGTGTTTTGGCGGAAAATAGCCATCAGTCATGGAAGAGTGCATTCATGTCCAGGTTATTTTGCATCAATTCTTTACTGTATTGATTTTCCTGAACACCATATGTTGTGATCATCGTAAGAAAAATCGATTTCCGCGTGTTTGTTTCTCTTTTGAATTCGTCTATCTTTTTCTTTAAATCCAAATAATAAGACTTATTAATAATGAATGGTGCATTGTAAAATTTCAATTCACAGAGGTTTATTACGTTATCATCACGGTCGATCAATACATCGATTTGTGTTTGTGCATTGAACCAACTGCTGCTTGTTGAATAAATGGCATCAATGCGCAAGGTACGCTTTACCGCATGTATATGCTTTAGGCAGAGGGTTTCGAATGCAAAACCTGACCAGGATTTGAACGATTGTGTATTGCCGAGTCTTTGCCAGGTTCCGTCACCTCCTTTTCTGTTCTGATCGATGAACTTCAAATAGAACTTTGTGTATTCATCGGATAAACGAAAAAGTGAACGTTGCTTCTTATTTCGGTAGTAAGGATATTCTGTAACAAAACCGGATTCAACTAGCTCTTCCAGTTTCAGCGAGAAGTCTCCTCCGGAAGGTAGATTACTTTGTTCAATCAATTCATTCCTGGTTAATCCTGTATTCGTTTTTGTCAATGTTTTTATGATCTTCAAATGACGTTCCGAGTCGTCAAATAAAGAAACGAACAGGCGATCGAACTCATCATTCAGTAAACCGTGCCTACTGAAACACAAGCGGTCGAGTGCCTGTTGAACACTCTCGCCACGTTGGAGATTCTCAAGGTAATGAGGAACTCCTCCTAATGCCATATAGATTTGAATGATGTCATAACGTGTATAGACAATTTTTTTCTTTTTAAGAAACAACTCTGTCTCGAGTAGATTGAAAGGAAGT
>JBILNH010000230.1:0-3038 GCA_044375095.1 Crocinitomicaceae bacterium | reverse complement strand
AAGCCATTCAAGTGCTTCAATATTCACATTTTCAATTTCAACTGTTATGAGGTCTTTGTCCTTGCCAAATGAACAGACCGCATCAAAATCCGTTATTGATCCAGTGGTAAATGAATGAGCAATTTGAGCGCAGGGTGCTGCTGGATCATTGTCCAGAATATGAATATGAACATCAAAATTTATCGCTTCTTGAATTAACATCCTACCGAGTTGGCCTCCACCTAATATACCCAGTCGAAAAGAAGGTCCATTGAACTGTTTTTCCATGTTGCAAAGATACATTCAATGATGAATCTAATTACTACAATATCATTTCTATGCCGTAAAAGGATTTTATCGTAACTTTGGAGGATAGTTTTACGAGGTGATAAAAGTTCTAGACAAACATTTTGAAATTTTCATTGACGAAGCTGAGATTCAAGCTGAAATCAAGGCTTTAGCGAATCAACTCAATAACGATTATGCAGGTAAAGAAGTGCTGTTCATCGCAGTTTTGAACGGTGCATTTATGTTTGCAGCTGACCTTTTTAAGCACGTGTCATTGACAGCTGAAATATCATTTGTAAAAGTGAGTTCGTATTTAGGTACAAACTCTTCAGGTAGAGTGGATGAATTAATTGGATTAAACACATCAATTCAGGGAAAGGATGTTGTTATAATTGAGGACATTGTTGATACAGGTATAACAATTGACAAAGTAGTGACACTTTTAAAATCCGATTCCCCAAACAGTGTGAAAATATGTACCTTACTTTATAAGCCGGATGCATTTGTTGGTAAGTCAGGCCCGGATTATGTAGGGTTTTCCATTCCGAACAAATTTGTTGTCGGTTATGGTTTAGATTACAATGAAAAAGGTAGAAACCTTAACTCTATTTATCAAGTAGTAGATTAACGAAAGAAGTATGTTGAATATCGTTTTATTTGGCCCTCCGGGAGCTGGTAAGGGAACGCAATCAGAGCGTTTGATTGATCATTATGGACTTGTTCATCTTTCCACAGGTGATGTGTTTCGAGCGAATATTAAAGGCGAAACTGAACTAGGTAAATTGGCAAAGCAATACATGGACCAAGGTAAACTTGTGCCAGATGAAGTGACCATTAACATGCTTAGAGCAGAAGTGTTAAAACATGAATCACCTAAAGGATTCATTTTCGATGGTTTTCCCCGAACGTCAGCCCAAGCCGAAGCATTGGATCATTTTTTAAACGAATTAAATACGGGTATCCAAATAATGGTAGCACTTGAGGTAGAAGAAGATGAGCTTCGTGAGCGATTGAAAAAACGCGCTGAAGTAAGTGGGAGAGTGGATGATGCTGATCCTGAAGTCATTCAAAAAAGAATTGATGTTTACAATGCGGAAACTGCACCTGTGAAAACGTTCTATCAAAATCAACAGAAATTCGTTGCTATCAACGGTGTTGGAACAATCGATGAGATTACTCACCGCATTTACACTGCTGTTGATAGCCGTAATTAATTAAAAGCTCGGGATTCTGGGCGAAACAAAAACATGTCATCTGATAATTTCGTTGATTACGTAAAAATCCATTGTACTTCCGGAAATGGAGGAGGAGGATCTACTCACTTTCGCAGGGAAAAATACATCCCGAAAGGAGGACCTGATGGTGGTGACGGAGGAAGAGGAGGGCATATCATCGTCCGAGGTAATTCCCAACTATGGACCTTACTTCATCTCAAGTTTAAAAAACATATAAAAGCCGGTCATGGAACGCATGGTTCGGGTAACCTTAAAACAGGTGCTCAAGGGAATGACGAGTACATTGACGTTCCTCTTGGTACAGTCGCAAGAGATTCAGAAACCGGGGAAATACTTTTTGAAATCACTGAAAATGGTGAAGAACGCATTATTCAGAAAGGTGGTCGTGGAGGCCTAGGAAATAATCACTTCAAATCGTCAACCAATCAAACACCGCATCATGCGCAACCCGGCGAAGAGGGACAAGAAGGTTGGAAGGTCTTGGAATTAAAATTACTTGCTGACGTAGGATTAGTTGGATTTCCAAATGCAGGTAAAAGCACATTATTATCGGCTCTTTCTGCGGCTAAACCTGAAATTGGCGATTACCCTTTTACAACATTGCGACCTAACCTTGGTATCGTTTCGTACCGCGATTACCGATCATTTGTGATGGCTGATATTCCAGGTATAATAGAAGGAGCGTCTCAAGGAAAGGGTTTGGGTATTCGGTTTTTACGCCATATTGAACGAAATTCATTGTTGTTGTTTATGATTCCAGCGGATAGTGATGATATTCAAAAGGAATATGCAGTTCTACTTAATGAATTGAAGCAATACAATCCCGAATTATTACATAAAGAACGTTTACTAGCTATAACAAAATCTGATATGCTTGATGACGAGTTAATTCAAGCAATCCGGAAAGATTTACCCGCTATTCCAACTGTGTTCATATCTTCGATAACCCAACTTGGTTTAAACGAACTTAAAGATCTTATTTGGAAGGCACTCAATGATGATGGAACGGCTTGAAGCAATCGATAGGTGGTTGGTTGTAGCTATTAATGGTTGCAATACCCCATTTCTGGATGAGTTGTTCTGGTTGATTTCCGGAAAACTCATATGGATTCCATTTTATGTCCTTGTATTGGCGGCTATCTATCGAAAATACAATTGGAAGGTCATGTTGGCATTTTTTGTATCGGTTGTTTTATCGATTGTGATTACTGATCAGTTGTCTACTCATGCATTTAAAGAAGTATTCTTGCGCTACCGTCCTTCTCACAACCTTCTTTTAACTGATAAGTTGCATTTTTACCAAATAAAACCCGGTGATTTTTATAAAGGAGGTCAATACGGATTTATCTCGTCGCATGCGGCTAATTTTGCAGCAATGGCGGCGTTGATTTATGCATTTTTCAGCACAACTTACCGATTTCTAAGGTGGCTATTGCCACTAATAGTCTTAATCGTTTGTTTAAGCAGGGTTTACCTCGGTGTTCATTACGTTAGTGATGTACTTGCAGGCGCTATAGTTGGTTGTTTGGTCGGTTT
>JBILNH010000003.1:0-48480 GCA_044375095.1 Crocinitomicaceae bacterium | reverse complement strand
AGTCATGAATGCAGTATTCGTGTTTGTTGGCGGTGGAATCGGAAGTCTTATCCGGTATGGAATAAGTTTACTTATTGGAACGTTCACAACGACAAACTTTCCCATTGCAACGCTTATTTCAAATGTAGTTGCATCTCTAATTTTAGCTTTAGTCACGATGCAGATGTCAACAAAGATAGACGGGTATACTTGGATTCAACCTCTCGTTTTAATTGGATTCTGCGGCGGATTCAGCACCTTTAGTACGTTCAGTATGGAAACGGTTGGTTTGATTCAATCTGGACATCTTGGTTACGCCATACTTAATGTGGTGGTTTCAGTTGCCGTTGGAATAGGTTTGGTTTATTACATACTTCATAGTTCCAGGTAGTCAAGAAATGGGGATTTCTTGTTGAATTCGACTGGATACTAATTTGCGTTTCGCTACAATTTTTGATAGGTCTACCTTCGCTGTTTTTCCTTTTTCTTTGAAGCGCTTATAGTTGTTAAACCATGAGTACGTTGCCAGTCCATAAAACCCAATTCCGAAATAATAGAGTAATGCAAGACCCGTGCTCGGGTATATCCACGATTTAAAAATGAAAATGTATGGAATATTGACCAAGCCAAATACTGCCGTTCCTAGAAGTAATTTTACCGATCCCCAGAAAACAGGTCGTTTAAATGTTTTTTCAACAAAACGTTTGATGACAATATACCAAGGACCACAATGCACGAATCCAAGCAGAGCAATTGGAAACAATAAAATCAAACGTATCAACTCATTTATCCGGTTCAATGGCTTGAATTGACTTACAGTAAATACATCATTTTCATTGATTCGCATACGTTTAATCAACCCAAAATAGGTGGAAAGTTCATCTCGAAGACTATGTAATTTTGCTTTTTCTTCGACCGTTAGATTATTAATCCAATTGGCTAGTTGTTGCGAATAGTGCCAACGTGTAATCAACGGAATTCGAAAATCACTATTTTCTGCGTTCATACCTTTTCGAGTAATACGCATGACGTGTTCGTGAAAATTACTCCAATCCTTGTCCTCTACATGCGTAATTTGTTGTTGCAAAAGCAGTTCAACTTTTCGAGTGAGTTCTGTAATTGTTCGATTTGGATTTTCGAGGTAAGCCTCTTTATAGTCATTAAGGCAGAATCGCTCAGAGCTCGATATTAATAAGTCACTTCTAAGTTTGTTTGGATCGGAATAATTGCACCCAACGGCAGCTACATAAATTTTCTTTTTCCAATTCATCGATTCAAGTGCAGTAAATCCAATACGAATTGCACCTTTTTTTAACGGTTTTAGTCGTCTGATGAATGTGTCGTCTGTGAAGCCTTCACCAAAAATGAGTAAGTTTCTTCCGAATGATAAGACTTTCGTACATTTCTCAAATACCTTTGCGTTCAATTCTTTCGTATCAACACCATCCAATTGTCTATAGATCGGTAACATATGAGCGGCCCAAAGGAACGGTTTGGTAAATTTTGTAAACACGTCTGATCGCGTTAAGAAAAACACAATCGGTCTTCTTAACGATGTAACGACTAAAGGATCCATAAATGAAGCAGCATGGTTGCTCACATAAATGGTTCTGCCTAACAAAAGTTTAGGGCTATTCACCAATTTTAATCTTGGGTAAAATAACCGCAACGAATAGTTCAGGGTTGTGTAGAGCAGAAAATAGAACAGCCGCATGCGTATAAGTAATGAGACAAAACAAAAATACGAATACTCCTTCTTTGAACAATCAAATTTGATTTTTTGAGCAATGAACAATTGGTTCGTTAAAAGCTTTTGTTGCCTCGAGTTAGAATGTCGTTCTTAGATTTAAATTCGCATAAAAACAAAAGCATGAAGACGGTGGGTATTTTTTGCGGTGGCTTTTCTTCTGAATGGGAAATTTCGATGAAAAGTGCACAGACAATCGAACAACATTTTCCAGAGGGTTATCAACCTATTCGTATTCAGGTAAGTAAAGGTGGATGGGAGGCTATTTTACCAGAAAAACGCGTACCATTTGATTTGAACACAATGATCATTCAAGATGAAATCAAGACTAGAATAGATGTAGGCTTGGTTTATATCCATGGTGATCCAGGTGAAAACGGAAAAATTCAAGCACTCTTGGAAATGCATAACATTCCTTACGTGAATTCAGGACCACTTCCATCCGCATTGTCTTTTGATAAATGGTACTGCAACCAATTTTTGAATGGTTTTGGAATACCAGTCGCAAAATCGATTTTTACTACACATATCGATCAGTTTACTCCGGAAGAAATTGTGCGTCAACTTGGATTGCCTCTTTTCGTTAAACCATCGGATTCGGGTTCTTCTTTCGGAATTTCTAAAGTCAAGACAGCGGATGGAATTCGCAGCGCATTGGAACAAGCATTTCAAGAGGGAAGATCGGTGGTCATTGAATCTTTTTTAGATGGAACTGAAGTTACATGTGGCGTATATCGGACCAAAACAGGTATGACGGCGCTGCCACTAACTGAAATCGCATCTGAAAATGAGTTTTTTGATTATAACGCGAAGTACCTTGGTCAATCACAAGAAATCACACCTGCTCGGATTTCAATTGAAATGACAACCCGAGTTCAAGAGACAGCGAAAAAAGTATATAGTTTATTGAATTTACGGTCAATAGCACGGATAGATTTTATGGTTGTGAATGATGTGCCACACGTCATTGAAGTCAATACAACTCCTGGCTTTTCTCCTGCAAGTATTGTCCCGCAAATGATCGATTGTGCAGGTCAAACAATTACTAATTTCTGGACCGAAATATTCGAAGCTGAGTTAGAAGGTAATTAATGAATTGAATAACTTTTCCATTCGATCCACAGTTCTGGCGCTTCCTCCATCAAAGTTTTGAACGATTAATGCAAAGACAATCTTTTTACCACTGTTTGAATGGATGTAACCCGCATATGATTTAATACGTGACATCGTTCCGCTCTTCGCTATAACTCTCCCTTGGCAGGGTTCATCAGTACACAATGAAGTCAAAGTTCCTGTTTTTCCTGAAACAGGTAAAGAATTGAAGTAACTGTTGTAGTGTGTAGATTTCATAATTCCACTCAGAAGATCAACGTAATTTTTTGCCGTTATACCGTTGCTACGCGACAAGCCACTGCCATCTTTTAGGATTAATCCGCTTAATTGTTGCCGGTTAGAAAGCCAATCTGTTAAAAGTTCAATTCCTTTTTCGGTTGATCCGTATCCTGTTTTATGGTAAGAAATTAGAAAAAGGAGTTGTTCGGCAAACAGGTTAACACTTTTAAGGTTTGTCCACCCAACTATTTCTTTTATGCTTGCTCCTAAATGGGTATGAATGAGTTGCTTTGTACTGTCATAACGAGGCTGATATTCTTCAAAAGATGTTCTTATACCCTTTGCTTGACCGCTAAGTTTAATTCCTGAGGCGACTATTTTTTTAGCGAATTCAATTGCCAATTGATACTCAGGATCAGGCATGCTCCCTTTAACTTCAAATGACGTTTGGTTTAACGGAAGCGAACCTTTTCCGAATCGATCGAGGGAATAAGGTCCGCCGTACAAATAAGAATTGTCTCCATTCACTTTTTCGGATTTAATCCGATTGCGAAAAACCAATTTTTCGATTTCAGGAAACGTTGATTGAAGCGTGGTTGGAGAGCCTGCTGTAGACCCTGTTTTAAAATAGTAACTAACCATATTATCGAAAAGACAAATTCCGGATGGTCCGGCGCCATAATAATTACCAATATCATTCCAGCTCCATCCGTCTGGCACACCGTCGTATGAGAAACCAGATCCATCCGCAATTACAGAGCCGGTAATTGATTGAATTCCAAGTGATTTAATTGATTCCACCCATTTCTCTAAAAAATCACTTTGCTTACCGATAGAATTGAAATACCGGCTTCCTAAAGATGGATCGCCACCCCCGCGTATCCAGACATTTCCTTTAAGTACACCATTGTCAATCGGACCATCGATGTAGATTCTGGTTTCAGGTTGATAGTTTGGGCCAATTAATTCTAATGCTGCAGCCGTTGAGAAAAGTTTAACTGTTGAGGCGCTGGCGATACTTAATTCTGGATTCAATTCCGCAATAACTTGATTGCTTTCCGAGTCAATTGCAAGAAAAGAAATACTCGCATGCTTAAATTCTGGGGATGATCGGAATTCAGTTATGGCTTGAGTCATTTGCTGTTGACCCAAACTATTTCTACAAATCCCTAAGAGTAGAAGCGTTAATAGAATTATAATAGGTAATTTCATTGCGATGATTTTTTCAAAATTCTCTATTTCCGACCTATCATTTTCATTAAACTAAGTTTTTTTTCAACACTAATCATGCAATTTGTATAAGTTGATTACGTTGCATACACCAGTTCTGTAAATGCAAACTACCGAAAAGAAGAAAATAAAAGTAATGCGGATCATTAATCGATTCAATATCGGTGGTCCTACATATAATGCAACATTTTTGACGCGTTACTTATCTGATGATTTTGAAACCCTCTTGTTAGGAGGACTTCCAGAAAAAGATGAATCTGATTCACTTTATATTCTTGATCAATACAACGTGACACCTCACCTCATCGAAGAAATGAAAAGGAAACCAAGTTTGGTGAGTGATGTGAAGGCTTTTTTAAAGATAAGGAAAATGATGCGGGAATTTCGACCAGACATTGTGCATACGCATGCATCCAAAGCTGGTGTTCTCGGTCGATTGGCAGCTATAAGTCTTCGTGTTCCTATTGTTGTACATACGTTTCATGGGCATGTTTTTCACTCCTACTTTTCTTCTTTCAAAACACAGTTATTCAAGACAATTGAGCGTGTTTTCGCAAAGAAAAGCACGGCGATTATAGCCATATCACCTATTCAAAAAGAGGAATTGGTTCACGTGCATAAAATTGTGGCATCCTCAAAATGTATTGTGCTGCCGTTGGGTTTTGATTTAATCCGATTTAAAATTAAAAAGGAAGAGGCTCGACAAGAGATTAGAACACAATATGGTATAAGTACAGATGTGATTGCAGTCGCTATAGTTGGTCGCTTGGCTCCTATAAAAAATCACCGGATGTTTCTTGATGCAACACGTTTGGTTGCAGAGCAAACAAGTGTGAAATGTATGTTTTTTATTGTCGGTGATGGTTCTGAGTACGATTGGATTGCTGAGGAGGTACGCGAATTAAACGATCGATTTTCAGACATGAATTGGGTTATGACGTCATGGATAAAGGACATTGCAACGTTCAATGCTGGAATGGATTTGATTTGTTTGACATCAACGAATGAAGGAACACCCGTAAGTTTAATTGAAGCACAAGCTTCAGGCGTCGCAATTCTAGCAACGGATGTGGGAGGGGTAAGAGACTGCGTGAATGACGGTGTTACCGCGGTACTTTCACCTTCAAATGACACAGAAAAGTTTGCATCATCTCTACTCGAACTTGTGGAAAATGAAAAAAAACGCGAATTTTTGTCACAAAATGGTTGGAATCACGTAGAAGGGTCTTTCCATTACACGCGACTTGTGAATGATATGGATAAATTGTACCGAAAATTAGTGCATGAAAATAGACGTTAAATTGAGTGTAAAGCCGATGATTGGAAAGTTAATTAGTTTTCTTTCTTTGATCATTTTACTCCAGTCATGTGGGATAAATTCAAGTATTATGTTTAAATCTCCCAAAGGTGAACAAGCGTTATCAGATACTATTCCAATGTATCCAAAAACGGATTACCGCATATCGATTGAAGACAGGTTGACATTCACGCTTACAACAAACGAAGGATCACCATTGATTAATCAACTTAGTGGAATTAATGGAGCTGCAATGCAAGGAGCTGGAAATGTAATTGATTTTGTCGTTCGCAAAAATGGCAAAGTTGAATTACCGGTTTTGGGTTATGTTCGAGCTGAAGGATTTACGGTTGAGCAATTTGAAGATACACTTCAAGCATTATTTTCGAGTTCTTTTCAAGATCCATTCGTACAGGTTAAGATAACAAACAAGCGAGTTGTTATTTTTCCCGGTGAAGCAGGAAAGGCTACTGTTGTTCCATTGATAAATGAAAACACAACCTTAATGGAGGCGCTAGCTCAATCTGGTGGAATCACAGAAAGAGGAAAAGCAAATTCAATAAAAATTATGCGCCGAGAAAATGGAATAAGGAGGGTCTATACGATTGATCTTTCAACAATTGATGGACTCAAGTATGCTGACCTTGTATTGCAAGCCAACGATTACATTTACATTGAACCAGTGCCACAATTGACTCGTGAAATAGTTGAGGAAGTTGCTCCTGTAATATCTATACTGTCAAGTGCACTAATTATATTTACGGTAATTTTGAATTTGAAATAGTGAGCAAGGTAATCATAAATAAAGATTTCGATGCGGCCATTTTAAAAACAATACTCAGAAGGTATTGGATTTGGCCGGTGCTTTTTGTCGGGTTGTTTTTCTTTGTCGCTTACACTTATTTGCGCTACACGAAGCCCGTTTATGAGTCTTCTTTAGTCCTTCAACTGGACAATCAAGATAACGCCAAGGAAATTTTAGACATTGAGAATGTCAACTCAAAAATTGACAACGACATTCCCTCTCAAATTGAATTGATGCGTTCTGAATTACTTTTTGAACAGGCGGTAAAGAAAATCAATTACCACGTCAGCTTATATTCAAAGGGAAGTGTTTTAACAGAAGAGAAATACAAATCGAGTACGTTTTTCGTTCAGCCGTTTGAGTTGAAAGATTCTAGTCTTATTAACGTTCCGATAGATGTGAATTTCGAAAACAGTAAAGTAAAATTGAGTTATTCGCTGCATGGTCGAAAGCACTCTTTTTTCACGTCTTTAAACAAACGTCTATCTTGCCCGCATTTTGATGTTATTTTAAAATCGGATTCGCCAGCTGAATTAGAAAAAGAAAGCGATGAAAACAATTTATTCTTTGTATTCAACAGTGTACAAAGTTATGCAGCTCGTTACTTGCCTTTTTTGCAGGTTTATCCTATTGATCCAGAAGCCAAAACAATTCAGGTTACAGTTCAGACAAACAATGCAGAATTGAGTAAAGATTTGACATTAGCTGTTGCAGAAGCCTTTATCGAATACGATGAGAAAAATCAGCGCAAAGGATCGGATAATATACTTGTGTTTATTGATAAACAATTGGATTCTCTTTCGAATGAATTAAAACAGTCCAAAGACAGTTTAATGTTGTTTCAGCGTAAATCCAATTTACCTGATCCAGAAGGCTTAAGTTTGAATTTAACTGAACAAATAAAAACGGTTCAGGAGCAGTTGTTCAACGTTGACGACGAAATAAGTGCACTAAATTCAATTCAATCAAAGATAAAATCTGATCCAAATCGATTGGAAGTATACCGCATGATTCCAGACATGTATGGAAAGAGCTTTGAAGGTTCATTGTCAGGTCAATTGACTGATTTACAAGAACTACTCGAACGAAAAGAGACTATGCTATTCAAGGTTACCGAAGAAAATAGTGAGGTAAAGGCACTAAATCAGCGCATACAATCCAGGTTAACGAATATTCGTAAAACGGTAGTCATAGTGTTAGATCGACTTAAATATAAAAGTAGGTCCTTGACTACTCAGCTTGTGTCAACCGAAGGCGAATACTTTCAGTTGCCTGAAAAGAAGATTGAATTTGGCCGATTGAAAAATATTCAAGACCTCAATGAAAAGTATTTTACTTTGCTTACCGAAAAGAAGGTATTATATGCTATTTCTGATGCCGGTTACGCTTCCAATAATCGAATCTTAGCTCGTCCAGTTACGAATAATGTGCCTGTTTCCCCAAATAGGCAATTGATTTTTTCCTCATTTTCATTTTTCGGGTTGCTCATTGGACTTGCATTGTTAGTCTATTTATACCTTACATTCAACGAGATTAATCTTTTGGAAGATTTAAAGAAACTTTTACCCTCAAAAGCAACTATTTTAGGAGGGATTCCTATCGTAAAAAATCAAAAAGAGTTTTCTCAGCTTATTGTGCAAGAAATGCCTAAGGGTCACCTTGCAGAATCATTAAGGAAAATTCGAACAAACCTCAATTACATTCATCCTAACTACCATACCATTGCTGTAACGTCTTCTGTTTCTGGTGAAGGAAAAACATTCGTTGCATTAAATCTTGGTGGTATTATTGCGATGTCAGATAAGCGAACAGTAATAATAGATTTGGATCTACGCAAACCTAAAATTCATATTGCTTTCAATACAGATAACTCAAAGGGAATGAGTAATTTAATCGTTGGTGTTGTTCAGTTAGAAGAGTGTATTCAGCGATCTCCTATAGATCAGCTCGATTTTATTACAGCTGGTCCCATTCCCCCAAATCCTTCAGAACTGATATTAAGTGAACGGTTTAGAGAGATTGTTGAAGAGCTTAAAACACGCTACGACGTAATCATAATTGACAATCCTCCAATAGGATTGGTTTCTGATGGGGTTAAAAACCTTACAGAAGCAGACATTCCAATATATGTATTTAAATCTCATTTCTCTAAGCGCAATTTTGTTTATCGTGTGAAAGAGTTGTTTGAAATGAAGCAAATTGATAAACTAAACGTGATTTTGAATGCTGTCAAGTCTTCTAAAAGTGATAAGTACGGTTACGGATACGGATATGGATATGGATATGGGTATTATGAAAATACCGACACAGGATTAACGTTAAGTGACCGATTTAAAAATATTTTTACCCGTAAAAAACACTAATGACAGTCACATCTTTTGATATTGATGGCCTTTTACTAATTGATCCGAAGGTTTTTTCCGATGACCGCGGATACTTTTTGGAAACGTTTAATGAACTTAAATACAAAGAGATTTTAGGAAGCCAATATACGTTCGTACAAGATAACTTATCCCTTTCAGCTAAAGGTGTTTTAAGAGGGTTGCATTTTCAACTTGCGCCCTATGCACAAGGAAAGTTGGTTCAAGTATTAAAAGGTAAGGTACTAGATGTTGCTGTAGATATTCGAAGAGATTCTCCGACTTATGGTCATTATCAATCCGTTGAATTAACTGAAGCCAATCATCTGCAGTTTTGGATTCCTCCCGGATTTGCTCACGGATTTTTAACTTTAGAGGAGAACACCCTTTTTTCTTATAAATGCACGCAATACTACTCTCCTGAAAATGAACGAACTATTCGTTGGAATGACGAAACGCTACAAATTAATTGGGGAATAGACCTTCCAATTGTATCAAAAAAAGACACGCTTGGTGAAAAATTTGTTTCTTTGTACTAGTCGTAATTAATCAGACGGACTACTATGCTTGTTCAGGATTTACTAATCATTCTTGGCTTCACTTTCTGTGCCATCATTTTCTCTGTTATCACCAACTCATTGTTGTTGAAGTTTTCCCACAATTTAGGAATTCGAAATACAAATGATGTGCTTATTCGCTGGAGTAATCAGTCGAAACCATCATTGGGTGGTATTTCCTTTTTTGCTGTTTTTGTCTTTTCGGCAGTTGCCTATTCCATTCTTTTTTCAAGTGAAGGTATTTTTGACAATAACCAATATGTTGGATTGTTTGTCGCAGGTTGCCTAGCATTTGCCATGGGTTTAGCTGATGATGCCTACAATACAAAACCACTGCCCAAATTAGCTGCTCAAATCTCATGTGGCTTACTCTTGTTTTTCACAGATTCTTCAATTGATTTGTCTGGTGTTTATTGGCTCGATGGAGTCATAACTGTCGTTTGGGTGGTCGGTGTAATGAATTCATTGAATATGCTAGACAATATGGATGGTATCACAGGCACCACGGTTTTGTTTATTTTAGCCTCTTGTCTGGCGTCAAGTTTCATTTTGTTCAATGCATCAATCGACATATGGACAATAACTTTATTTTGTGTAATCGGTGCAATTATTGGGTTTCTCTTCTTCAATCTTCATCCTGCCAAAATGTATATGGGTGATACAGGAAGTCAATTCCTGGCATTAATAGTTGCTTTTTTTGGAATAAAATTCTTGTGGAATACCCTTCCCGATTCAAGTTCTTCTGCATGGGCAACAGGATTATTGACATTAACAGTATTTACACCTGCAGCAGCGGATACATTAACCGTTGTTATTAATCGCTTGCGTAAGGGTAAGTCACCAATGGTTGGAGGAAAAGATCATACAACTCATCACATGGTTTATGCAGGTTTTAACGATCGTCAAGTTTGGTGGGGATTTACTTTCTTTGGGTTGTTTTCCTTTTTAATGGCAATAGCTATGCTTTACCTCATCAACGATCGGAATAGCTCATTTTTGTGGTTGTTTGGCGTTTACTTTCTTGTCGTATTCGGTTACCTCTATCGCAATACGATCAAATTCCCAGAACGCAAAAAGTAATTCCATTCTTCTTACCTTCGTAGGCTTAAATGTCGGTATGAAGTATTCTTATTTTTTCCTTTTTCCTTTTGCTTTATTTGTGAGTTGTAAACCATCAACAGATCAAGCACCTTCCTTTTCCAATGCATCGAATGAAACTAGGCAACATGAACTTCCTGACTTACCTCAATTTATTTTATTCTGTGGTGAGCGAATCAACTTGAAAGATGAAGACATTAGAGAACGTTTAGATCGTGAAATTTTAGTGAATGCGTATTTTCAAAGTGCAACTATTCAACACCTCAAACGAGCCAATCGCTATTTTCCTTCTATTGAACGCATCCTAAAAAGAGAGGGCATTCCTGAAGATTTAAAATACCTCGCTGTTATTGAAAGCGGTTTAACTCAGGCTGTTAGTCCAGCTGGTGCTCAAGGTTTTTGGCAGTTTATGCCTGAAACAGCGGAACAGTATAATTTACAAGTAACAGAAGAAATTGACGAGCGATTGCATATTGAAAAGAGTACAATTGCCGCATGCCGTTACCTCAAAAACGCGAAAAATGAGTTGGGCGACTGGTTGTTAGCTACTGCATCCTATAATCGCGGTATCGGTGGAGTTCGTAACGATATGAAATGGCAAGGAACTACCCACTATTTTGATACACACATGAACAGCGAAACAGGTCGTTATGTGTTCAGATTGTTAGCTGTAAAATTAATTTTTGAACAACCAGAAAAATATGGTTTTGCAATTAAAAAGAGTGCACTTTATAAACCTTTGTCGACCTACAATGTTACTATAAAAACGTCTATTCCGAACTTGGCAAACTGGGCATTGAAAATGGGGATAAATTACAAGATCCTAGTCAAGTTGAACCCGTGGGTATTAACGAATAAATTAACCGTTAAAAATCGCTTTTTTGTTATTCAACTACCAGGAAAACGGACGAACTTAAGTCCCTACAAAGCAATTGATTGAAGTGAGTGCTGATAACGAATATATTGAGATTTTTGGTGCGAGGGAGCATAACTTGAAAGAGATTGACCTGAAAATTCCAAGAAATCAATTGGTCGTTTTTACGGGGCTTAGTGGAAGCGGTAAGTCTTCTCTTGCTTTTGATACCATCTACGCTGAAGGTCAACGGCGTTACATAGAAACATTTTCTGCGTATGCAAGGCAATTTTTGGGTGGGCTTGAGCGACCGGATGTGGACAAAATAGATGGGCTAAGTCCTGTTATTGCCATCGAACAAAAAACGGTATCTCGATCACCTCGTTCAACAGTCGGAACAATCACTGAAGTCTATGATTTTCTTAGGTTGCTTTTTGCTCGTGTCAGTACGGCGTATTCTTATGAGACTGGCGAACAAATGGTCAAGTATTCCGACGATCAGATTGTAGATTTAATTATCGATCAGTTTGATGGAAAACGAGTGATGTTTCTTGCGCCTAAAATAAAAGGTAGAAAAGGTCATTACCGAGAACTTTTTGAGCAGGTTCAAAAAATGGGATTTACCAAAGTTAGGGTAGATGGAGAGATAAGAGATATTGAACGTGGAATGAAACTCGATCGGTATAAAATTCATTCGATCGAAATAGTTGTTGATCGCCTGGTTATTCAGAAATCCGATCGAAAACGAATCTATGATTCGGTTTTAATCGCGATGAAACACGGTGGTAAGTCCATGATGGTTTATGACATGGATGATGCAACAGTCAGGCATTACAGCCGCAGTTTGATGTGTCCTTCAACTGGAATTTCATATCCCGAACCGGAACCGAACCTCTTTTCTTTCAATTCTCCTTTTGGAGCATGTCCTCGGTGCAGCGGGCTTGGTGAGATTTCAGAAGTAGATCTTGTAAAACTCGTTCCCGATCCGAAGTTATCCATTAAAAAAGGTGGCTTGGCTCCACTTGGGGAATACAAACGCACATGGATCTTTGAAAAATTGGATGCCTTCCTCATTAAACAAGGCTATTCCCTGCATACGCCAATTCAAGATCTTGATGAGGAGACCATGAATACCATTCTATACGGAAATGAAGACCTCGAGCGTACGCGAAAATCTGAAGTAGTCATTTTTGAGGGAATTACACATTTTTTAACGCGACATGCGGATGAAAGTTCCGCAGCAATTCAACGTTGGGCGCATACCTTCATGAATAAAATGGCCTGTCCGGAATGTGAAGGAACACGGTTGAAAAAGGAAGCATTATTTTTTAAATTAAGAGAGAAGCACATAGGGGAATTAGCCCAAATGGATCTTGTTGATTTAGGGAGTTGGTTCGCTGAGTTAGATGAACACTTGAGTCCAGATCAGCAACGCATTGGAACCGAAATTCTAAAAGAAATTAAAGGTCGATTATCTTTCATTTTACAAGTTGGATTGGATTACCTGACACTTAATCGCTCGGCTAAAACACTTTCAGGTGGTGAAGCTCAACGTATAAGATTGGCTACCCAAATCGGATCTGAATTGATGAATGTGTTGTACATTTTAGATGAACCTTCGATAGGGTTACACCAACGTGACAATACGCGATTAATCAATTCATTAAAGCAATTGCGCGATACAGGAAACTCTGTACTAGTAGTTGAACACGACAAGGAAATGATTGAAGCTGCTGATTTTATTGTGGATATCGGACCGGGAGCAGGTGTGCATGGTGGACAAATAGTCAATGCAGGGACGTTAACTGATGTCTTGAGTTCAGATTCACTGACAAGCGCCTATTTAAGCGGTAAAAAGAAAATTGAATTACCCAAAACACGGCGAAAAGGAAATGGCAAATGGATTAAGTTAACTGGGGCAACCGGTCATAACTTGAAGCAAGTGAATCTTCAAATTCCATTGGGAACGTTCACCTGTATATCTGGAGTGTCGGGTAGTGGAAAGTCATCATTGATTAACCAAACACTTTATCCCATTGTCATGCAGCATTTGTATGACTCGGTGAAACAACCTTTGCCTTACAAGAATATTGCAGGTTTGGAACATATCGATAAGGTTATTGAAATCGATCAAGCACCAATTGGTCGGACACCACGCTCGAATCCGGCAACGTATACCAAATTGTTTGATGAAATTCGGTCGTTATTTGCCGGCTTACAAGAAGCGCAAATAAGGGGATATAAAGCTGGCAGGTTCTCTTTTAATGTGTCAGGAGGTCGTTGTGAAACATGCTCTGGAGCAGGGTTGAAGCTTGTTGAGATGAATTTCCTGCCAGATGTCTATGTGCCATGTGAGACCTGTGATGGGAAACGCTACAACAGGGAAACACTGGAGGTTCGTTACAAAGGAAAATCGATAGCTGATGTACTTGCTATGACAATCGAGGAAGCAGCAACGTTTTTTCAACCGATTCCAAAGATTCACCGCATTGTGGAGACATTACATTCCGTAGGTTTAGGTTACATCCAATTAGGTCAGTCCTCAACTACCTTGTCAGGAGGAGAAGCACAACGGATTAAACTAGCAGCTGAGTTATCGAAAAAAAGTACAGGAAAAACGCTTTATATTTTGGATGAGCCATCGACAGGTTTGCATTTTGAGGATATTCGAATGTTGCTTGATGTGCTTCAGCGATTGGTTGATGAGGGGAACTCTGTTCTTGTTATTGAACACAATCTAGATATCATTAAAGTAGCTGATTACATTGTGGATATAGGTCCGGAAGGAGGAAAAGGTGGAGGTGTAATCGTCGCAGAAGGAACGCCTGAAAAGATAGTGAAATCAGCTACCGAGAAATCCTTTACTGCTAGGTACCTTAAACTAGAGTTAGGTAGTTGATTAATTACTTCTTGAAGGGTGATTTTTGTTAATTCGATTTACCCATTATTTATTGAACTTTTCGGAAAAAGAACATGGTTTTCAATCGTGCTGATGCTGGGAGGAAATTGGCTGATGTTATTCCATTTGGTTGGGATAAACAGGATGTCATTGTGGTTGGAATTCCAAGGGGAGGAATTGTTGTTGCGAGTGAAATTGCGAAAAAATTTGAGCTGCCGCTTGAATTAATACTTGTGAAAAAGATTGCACATCCATTAAACGAAGAGGTAGCGATTGGCGCTGTATCTGCGAATTCAATCTTGCTTGAGAACAAACAGGATTATGATCATCATTGGTTGACTTTAGAAATTGAACGCAAAAGGTTTCGAATTGGTGAGATGAAGGAACTGTTTCAGGTGCAACCTATTCCGAAGGTTCAACAAAAAATAGTCATTTTGGTAGATGATGGTGTTGCCACAGGATTTACATTACTTCATGCTATCGAACTTTTACGTCAACAACTTCCAACAGAAATAATAGTAGCTGTACCGGTTTGTCCGAAAGCGTTAATTCAGTTTATTGAGACAAAAGTGGACGCATTTTATTGTTTGGAAACCCCGAGTATTTTTCATTCCATAGGTCAGTTTTATCAACGTTTTGATCAGGTAGAAGATGAAGAGGTGAATTCGATTCTTGATGAAAATAAAAAAGCCCGGCAGAACCGGGCTTAATGGAGAATTGGTAATTCTATTATTGTTTGATGAAGTTTGTTCTAAGTTCACCTTGGTTGTTAGTCACGCGTAAGATGTACATACCTTTTTCAAGATTCTCTACATTTAAAACGGACTCAGAAGTATTTCCTTTTCTAACCAAGTTTCCTGTCGTACTCACGATTTCATAATTACCTTCTACTGCAGGTAATTGAATAGTTGAAATAGCCGGATTTGGATAAACTGAAATGTTTTCTTCTGGTAAATCTGTTAAACTTGCAGCAGGTAATAATACAGCATCAATCACGTGTACAACACCATTGAAAGCAGTTACATCCGCAAGTGTTACGTTCGCGTCGTTGATTTTTACACCTGCAGTTAGGTCAACAATAATGTTTTGTCCATTTAACGTAGCTACTGGTCCATTCGTTAAATCTGTTGAAAGTACTTCTCCAGCTACAACATGATAAAGTAATACATCAGCTAAGTTTGGTAGAGCCAAGATTCCGTTAAGATCTGTTCCCAAAGCTGTAGCAAGATTGTCGAAAGCTGTATTTGTTGGAGCAAAAACAGTAAGTTGAGTAAATGGATTTGTTAATGCAGGTAATAATTCAGCCTTAACAACCGCAGCAGTAAGTGTTGTAAATCCATTATCGATAGCAACATCAACAACAGTTTCGAATGGAAGTACAACTGCATTGATCACGTGTACAACTCCATTTGCTGCATTTAAATCAGCAGTTGTAACCATTGCTTGGTTTACATAAACGCTTCCAGTTGAAGTCTTAGTTAATTTCAGTGTATTCGTCGTTGACAATGGTGCGACAACAGCGCCATTTGTAACAGCAGATGCAGGAACAGTTGTTCCCAATACGTGGTAAGTCAAATAGTCTGCTAAATCTGGACTAGCAAGTAGCGCGTTTATGTCAATTCCTAACGTAGTTAATAATGCATCGAATGCTCCGTTTGTTGGAGCAAATACAGTTAACGTTGCTAATGGGTTCGTCAAAGCTGGTAATAATTCAGCAGTAACAACGGCGGTAGCCAAAGTCGTAAAACCATTATCGAGTGCGATATCAACAACAGTTTCCACAGGAAGAAGTACACCATTTACTGAGTGTACTACACCATTTGCTGCCGTTAAGTCAGCTGCGTTAACCATAGCTTGATTGGCGTAAACTGATCCTGTTGACGTCTTCGTCATCTTAATAGTGTTTGCATTGTTTAATGGCGTTACAATCGCACCATTAGTTACTGCAGAAGAAGGAACTGTTGCACCTAAAACGTGGTAAAGAAGTATATTGGTCAAGTTTGGATTCGCAAGTATGCCAGCGATGTTCGTTCCCAATGCAGCAGCTAACGCATCAAAAGCCGCATTATCTGGAGCAAATACAGTTAGTGTAGCACTTGGATTCTTTAAAGCAATATCTAATCCTTGTTGAATTAGTGCCGCTTCTAAATACGTGTGATTTGGACTTGTAGCGATGACGTTATCAAACACATTTGTTTGAGCAAATGAAACCGATACAGATCCGGCGAAGACAAATGCAACGATTGCTGCACGTACCTTTTTAAAGTAATTAATTGTTCTCATAAAGTTTTGTTTAAAAAATGTTACAAAAGAATAAACAAAACTAAATCGGAAAGGTTTAAAATAATAAAAAAATAACTCTGAAAAAATGTTAATTACAAGAATCCGAGTTCAAGTTTAGCCTCCTCGCTCATCATGTCTTTGTCCCATGGTGGATCGAAAACAATATTTACAGCGGCGGATTTTACACTTTCTACGCTGGCAACTTTTTCTTCTACTTCTCTAGGAAGTGATTCAGCTACCGGACAATTTGGAGAGGTAAGTGTCATTTCAATCGCTACATTCTTTTCGTCATCAATACGAACTTCGTATATAAGTCCCAATTCAAAAATATCGACAGGTATTTCCGGATCATAGATCGTTTTGAGCATTTCGATGATCTTATTTTCGAGGGCAGTGATTTCTGCTTCCATAATCTTAGTTTTTTGCCGATTGCAGATACTGTAGCGCAAGAACTTTCATTTTCTTTACCATGCTAGCCAATCCATTTGCCCGTGTTGGGGATAAGTGTTCTTGCAAACCGATGTCTTTTATAAAATGTAAATCCGTTTGAACAATTGTTTCTGGTGCTTCATTGTTCATTACACGAATAAGTAAACCAATAATTCCTTTTGTAATAATCGCATCTGAATCAGCTGTGAAGTGAAGTTTCCCTCCTTCGAATGCTGCATCTAACCAAACCCGGGATTGACACCCTTCAATCAATCGGTCGTTTGTTTTTTTCGATGGGTCGATTGATGGTGTTTCCTTACCTAAGTCTATAATGTACTCGTATTTTTCCATCCAATCATCGTAAATAGCGAATTCATCGATGATTTCCTGTTGTTTCGCTTCTATGTTCATGCTATCGCAATAATGAGATGCTTTTATCTACTGCCGTAATAAATGTATCAATCTCTTCTTTCGTATTGTAAAACGCAAAAGATGCCCGAACTGTTCCCGGAATTCCGAAAAAATCCATTAAGGGCTGCGTACAATGGTGTCCAGTCCGAACCGCGATTCCTTGTTTATCGAGCAACGTACCTATATCAAAAGGATGAATGCCATTCACATGAAAAGATACCACTGAGGTTTTCTTTTTAGCTTCTCCGATGATTTGAACACCTTCAAACGTATCAAGTAAGTCTTGAGCGTATTCCGTTAGTTCTTTTTCATGCCGTTGCAGTCCATCTGCATCCAAATTATGTAAGAATCGAAAGGCTTCGCCTAAGCAAATACCTCCTGCGATATGAGGCGTGCCGGCTTCAAACTTAAATGGCAACTCGTTGTACGTAGTTCGCTCAAACGTTACTTTGGCAATCATGTCACCACCACCTTGATAGGGAGGCATGCGATCTAAAAGCTCCTCTTTTCCATAGAGTACACCAATTCCAGTTGGACCGAAAACCTTATGTCCGGAAAAGACAAAAAAATCGCAGTTTAGCTCAGTTACATTGATTGGCATATGTTGGATACTTTGTGCACCGTCAATTAATACTTTAGCTCCTGCAGCATGAGATTTATCGATGATCGTTTTGATTGGATTGATCGTTCCAAGTGTATTTGAAATATGTGTTATAGCGACCAGTTTTGTTTTTTCAGAAAGCAACAGGTCAAATTGTTCCATATCCAATTCGCCTTTTTTCGTAATTGGAACAACTTTTAATTTCAATCCTTTCCGCTCGCACAGCAATTGCCAAGGAACAATATTGGAATGGTGTTCCATTGCACTAATCAGGATTTCATCTCCCGCTGAAAGTAACTCACCATAAGAAGATGCCACCAGATTTATTCCGTCTGTCGTGCCTTTGGTGAAAATGACTTCCTCCGATTTTTTTGCATGAATGTACGTTTGAATAATTTTCCTTGCCTCTTCAAATTCAGTGGTTGCCTTTTGACTCATGTAATGCACGCCACGATGGATATTAGCATTGTCTTTCGAATAATAAGTTGAAATAGCATCCAGCACCATTTGTGGCTTTTGAGAAGTCGCACCATTATCGAAATAAATCAGGTTCTTATCGTAAACTTTTTGACGCAATGCCGGAAACTGTTCCCGAATTTCGCGCACATTAAATGACTTCATGTTGTGCTTGTTTAGTACACAAAGATAGTCAAAAGGCTTATTTTGAATTGTTCTAAAGAAGCTTTTCTCTAATCAAGTGCCTTTTTTTTCAACAACAGGAGAAATTCATGATTTCCATCTCCTCCAAGAATGGGTGAATCAATGTGCGCAATAGGTTCTAAGTTGTTGTGTTGAGCAGAAATTACGATGTCTTGAATGATTGCTGGGTAGAGTGATTTACTTTTGACGATTCCGTTTTTAGTGAGGTTAGCTTTACCTGCCTCAAATTGCGGTTTGATTAACGCAATTACAGTTGCATCATCCGATAAAAATGGGTGGATGAAGGGGAAAACCTTCGTTAATGAAATAAAAGACAAGTCCATTACACAGCCATCTGCCGGATTTGGAACTATTGAATGGGTAATTTCACGAATATGGGTTTTTTCATGCAAATCAATCCGTTTATCTGAACGTAATTTTTCATGTAATTGATTACTTCCGACATCTATGGCAATTACCTTGTCCACACCTTTTGACAATAAGACTTCGGTAAAACCACCGGTAGAAGAACCCAAATCGAGGTAGGTGCCTTTTGGTGAAATATTCCACTGTTCCAACGCATGGACTAATTTCAGTGCTCCACGGGAAACCCAAGGAATTTCTTCGGTAAGTAATTCGATAACGGCATCAACAGGGACTTTTTTTCCAGATTTTGTGATCACTTTACCGTCTACACGAACGCCGTGTTCTCTGATCATTTCCTCGGCTCTTGCTCTTGATGATACAAGTTGCCGCTGAAGTAATAGTTTGTCAATTCGCTCCTCCATTGGTGTCTTTTAATACCATTCTTGCCGTTTGGCGTGTAAACTGCTTGACAAGAATTTCCTTTCCAGTTGTTAATTTTTCAATAACTTCTTCTGAGGGGTGGCGAATGGTTAATAATTCAAGTCCTTCATTGTACCGGAGCTCATACGACTCAGCAAAAGTTGATTTGAGTTTATCGAGGTCAACTTTTGAACGATCCAGCAAGAAAGAAAAGTTCAGTGCTGAGTTTTGCATGAGGTTGACAGTCAATTTCAGTTGATTTAACAGGTCAAATATGGTGCTTAAATTTTCTTCAGCAATAAAAGAGAAATCACGTGTTGTCAACGACACCAATAATTGATTGCGTTTTATAATAAAGGACGGAATAAGGTGATCGTGGGCAGTTGAAGCCTGGATCGCTGTTCCTGGTGCTTCTGGGTCAACAAATGATTTCACATACAGCGGAATACCTTTATTTTGAAGTGGTTGAATTGTTTTAGGGTGAATAACTGAAGCACCATAGTACGACAATTCAATGGCTTCTTTGAATGAAATTTGATCAAGTAAAATGGTATCTTCAAAGTACTTTGGATCGGCATTCAACATTCCAGGCACATCTTTCCAAATGGTGACACTTTCTGCATCACAACAATAGGCAATAATTCCAGCGGTATAGTCAGATCCTTCTCTTCCCAAAGTGGTCGTAAATCCCTCTGCTGTATGTCCTATAAATCCTTGTGTCACCTGAATATCGACGTGTTCAAAAGCTGGAATGAATGAATCGTTCATTCGTTCTTGCGTTTTTATCCAATCGACTTTCCCTTCTTGGTATCTGTGATTTGTGCGAATCAACTTACGTGCATCAGCCCACAATACGCGATGATTTACTTCAGTTAAATAGGCAGAAAGTAGGAGGGAAGACAACAGTTCGCCAACCGAGACCATTTGATCATATGCGAAACTGTAATTTTCAGGAAAAGGTTCTTCGATCCGTTTTCTGAGGCCTGTAAACAAATCATCCATTTCATTACTTGCCTTGAACGGAACTTCAGAAAATAATTCATGAAGTATGTGCCGGTGAAATTCTTCGATTTCGTCTATATATTGCCCAAATGCTGCTGAGTCGCGATGTTTGCATGCTTCGACAACTAACTCCAGTTTATTCGTCGTTTTGTCCATGGCCGAGACAACGATGGCCAACTTTTGTCCTTCGTAACGGGAGATAATGGAAGCAACATTTTTGATTGCTTCAGCATTTTTCACGGATGCTCCACCAAACTTAAATACTTTCATATTGCAAAACTACATGGCAAAGCTGAAATGCACACATCAGAATTAAAAAAGTATTAAGGATGATTTTTTTATAACTCTATTAACTGAGTTTTTCCGTAAGTAAACGCATCTCTATTGCTGGAGAAATTTTCTCATACAGAATGCGGTATACGGCTTCTAAAATAGGCATTTCGACCTGAAACTTTTTATTGATTTCAACGACACATTTGGTGGCATAATAACCTTCTGCAATCATATCCATTTCGAGTTGTGCGCTTTTGACCGAATAACCTTTGCCAATCATGAAGCCAAAAGTTCTGTTTCGTGAAAATTTGGAGTAAGCTGTTACAAGTAAGTCACCTAAATAGGCACTCGATTTAACATCTCGGTGAATTGGACTTACTTCATCAATGAAATTCTCTATTTCTTGAATGGCATTGGAAATGAGAACCGCTTGAAAATTATCTCCATAGCCAAGCCCAGAGCAAATCCCTGATGCTAAAGCGTATACGTTTTTCAAAACAGCAGATAGTTCTGTGCCAAATAAATCGTCTGAAGTGGTTGTTTTAATGTATCTGCAAGCCAACAGATCCGCCATTTCTTCGGCTACATCATCGTCTTGTGCCGCGACAGTTAGGTAAGAAAGTCGTTCAAGAGCTACTTCTTCCGCATGACATGGTCCGCTGATTATTCCTATGGCATCATAAGGAGTTCCAAATGTTTTGTGAATAAACCGCGCCGGAATGGCATTGTATTCAGGTACGATCCCTTTCACTGCTGAAAAGACAGTTTTAGTCGCCATCAATTTAGCCGGAAATCCTTCAAAAATAGAAGTTAAAAACGCAGATGGAGTAGCAATAATAACAATGTCTGCAGGTTCAACAAGTTCTGCCAAATTGGTTCCCACATTTATTTTGTTCAAATCAAATTCAACAGATTGCAAGTAATGCGGGTTGTGACGAAAACGTAAAATATGTTGAACGGCTTCTTCATTGCGCATCCACCAGTTAATCGATGTACCATTATTACACAGTATCTTGACTAACGCTGTGGCCCAACTTCCCCCACCAATAACGGTTATTTTTTTATCGTTTTCCATGCTTTGGACGCTACAAAGGTATAATTTATTCCAATGTAGCGTTAAATTATAGGTGAGTGACGTTAGTGAATTCCATTCTCAGGAAATCCAAAAGGCAACGCTGTCGATGTTACTTTTAACAGTCGAACGCGCTTATTTTTTAAATTACATTGATATACTTGACCGAGTTCATAATGTTGCCCATTTTCTTTGTATACTGGATAAATGCGGTAGATCAAGTACATTTTCTTTCCCCTCTGACGATCAAATAACAATAGGGTAGAACCCATCTCTTTATGCTTCCATGTTTTAAACGATAGAGATGATTGAATGAGTGATTCGAGCTCTTCTTGCCGATTAACTTCCAAATTGACTTCAGCTTGTATCGTTTCTAAAGTCACTTCAGGATGTTTTGCTTGAACCTTCTTGATTATACTGGAATTGTAGGATTCTATCGATCCATGAACAGCTTCATCATAGACATCTCCTCCTTGATAAGTAAATCCCATTCCCCATGTTTTTCCTACCGTACGAAACGCATTGTTTCGCTCCAAAGAATGAGGCCTGCCTGTTTGAATGTAAACGTACTCCTGAGCGAAAACACGAAATAAACACCAGGTAAATAATAGAACTAACGAACTACGCATTTTACTGCTTAATCAGTTTTTTAGTGATTATTGTATCGCTGGACTTTATATACATCACATAAACTCCCGCACTCCATTCTGCCAAAAGTATGTATTGGTTTGACCCAATTTCAGGCGTACCTATAGCAATCACTTTACCCATGGCATCAACTACTGTAAATTCTTCTGGTGTAATTCCTTCCCAAGTAATTGTTACTGAATGATCAAATGGATTAGGGAAAACATGGAATAGATCTGCTGTTAATTCACCAATTCCGCTCTGATCCACAGCAAAACATGTTGAAGTAACCGAACAAGAACCAGAGGTTACTGTAACGGCATAACTTCCTGAAATTACTGGAGGTTGGTAGAATTGACTGGTCGCTCCGGCAATAGGAGAATTGCCAGCGTTACAATCCAACCATTGGTAATTTGCTCCGCTTTGCTGTGCCGTCAATAACATGCCATTTACAGTCACTTGGTTTGATAACGGTGGAATGATTTGTATGCTAATTGAATTGCTAACAGCACATGTGCCGGATGCAGGAGTGAAGGTATAGTTGCTAAAGCCTACTGTTGACGTATTTACTTGCTGCGACCATGTTCCTGTAATTCCATTAGTTGAAGAAGTTGGCAGTGCTGAAGCAGATTGGCCTTGACAGAATGGTCCAATCGGACCAAAAGTTGGTGTCGCTGGTGTACTTACTGTTACACTTAGTGTAGTTGGGGATGCGCACGTTGAAGCGTTTGGTGTGAATGTGTAATTTGTCGTTCCAATCGCTCCCGTGCTTACTGTTGGAGACCAAGTTCCTGTAATTCCATTAGTCGATGATACAGGCAAGACTGGCGGAGTGCTGTTTTGACAAACCGGAGAAATTGCATCGAACGTTGGTGTTGTTGCGGCCGTAACTGTTACTGCTAATGTGGCTGTTGAAGCACAAAGTCCTGCTGTTGGTGTAAATGTGTAGGTTGTCGTTCCTGTCGTAGCTGCGGAAAATGCAGGAGACCATGTTCCACTAATTGAATTGGTGGATGTTAATGGCAATGGATCTGTTCCTGATCCCTGACAAACTGTTGCTGCAGGGCTAAATGCTGGTGTTACAGGGTTGGTACATGTTATAGCGAAGTTGTTGTTTGAAATGTCGAAAAAAGTTTCAGCACTTGATAGCACCATAATTCGCGCAGCTGTTGTGGACGCGTTCGGAACAGTAACTGTTTGACTTCCATCGTTAGGTGTGGCAGCAAGAAGTATAATCGGATAACTCACCCCACCATCCAAAGACAATCGAATACTCACATTTGCACAATTGATTGGAGTAGCAGTTGTATTGGCAACATCCCAAGTAACTGTTTGTGTGGATCCAGAACCCCAAGTTATGCCAGTTGCAGTAGGATAACTTACCACAAATGGTCCGGCTGCAGCTACTGTACTAACTGTAACATCTGTGAAGTCATTGCACGAACCGATGGCATGATTGTCACGCACCGTTAATCGAAAGTCCATTGTTCGAGCAACAGAAGGAAGAACCTCCCACGTAAAAGGGCCATTACTTGCCAGCGAAGCTAAACTAGGGAAATAGCGCGATGGGCTAGTTGTTGGGTCGAAACTTCTAAAATTTGGACCGCCAGTTGCAGTCGCCACGGGTGGCTGAGTGCTTGCTTCATTGTCCATTTGTTCCCATAAGTAAGTGAGCACATCTCCATCCGGATCGGTAGCTGTTGCTGTCAAGACAAAAGGAGTGCTTTTTGGAACAGAAATGTTTCCATTTGTGCCGCTTATGGTCGGCGGTGTATTGTTAAGAGCGGTAATTACTTCACATTGGTGACCTGTACTTAATATTTCAGCACTGATTTCACCGAGATTATAACCATGAAAATAATCGTCGCTGTTGTTTTGAACATTTGGTGCACAAATTCCCGCATAACCCATAATTGTACTCGCACTTCCCGGTTCTCTTCTTGCCGCGGACACGCTATTGCAGTTGTTGTTTTGCGTGTGGTTTCCACCAAATTGATGGCCCAATTCATGGGCCACATAATCAATATCAAACGGATCGCCAATTGGCGCTCCACTCCCCGTTACTCCACGTGCTTTTTGACTTCCGGTACACACAACCCCAAGCCCGGCTAACCCACCACTGTTCGTTCCAAATACATGACCGACATCGTAATTGGCACTTCCTATGAGGTTGTCACACGTTGTTTGATTTTGGTTGATCATTGTACCTGGAGTTCCGTTGGTGTAAGGATCGGTTGCGGCATTGGTATAAATAATTGAGCTGTTTGTTGGTACAATAACCATGGTAATGGCAATGTCTTTTTCGTAGACACCGTTCACGCGATTCATTGTTGTCGCTTGCGCTGCTTGTGCAAGGGCTACGGTGCCACCGTGAAACGTAGTGTATTCACCTGTTGCTGCAACTGCTAAACGGTACGTGCGTAAATCACATGTTCCGAACATTGATTTTACTGATTGCCCAGTTGAGTTGAGTTGTTTAAGTGGTTCAACAACATCACAAGCACGTAACTTACTCGTTGTGAAATCCTTTTTACGGTAAATGATGTGCAATGAATTATTTCCATCTATAAGTGGATCAATAAAAATCGTCGATTCTCCGGGTACGAAGATCATCGCATGCAGTCCTTTTGGTGTGATGTCCCATTTTCCGAATGCTCCAGAGCCATCGGTTGCATAACAATCAAGCGTAATTATTTCAGGGAATTGTTCATTTAATTTTGGGTGTAAGGTCTTATTTCGCTTAATGGTATATTCTTTAAACGTTCCATCTGTGTGCGGAAATAACATCTTACCAATGAATCCATCAACGGTTCCTTCTCGGTACGTTATTCCAGTTAAGGACTGCTTTAATACTTCCGTATTCAGTTCAATGAGCTGGTAGTTTGTTGCCTGAATTTGGGGAATACCCATGGCCGGCATTGGGAATTCAGCTGTGAATGCGACTGGATAATTGATTTCTTTAACTGTTTGCGCTGAAGAATACGAGAGTGTAAAAAGACTTGCAAATAGGACAATAACTAGTTTTTTCATGGTTCATCATAGTTTAGCCTAAAAGTACAAAGAAGACATTAAAGGAAAGACTATCTGCTTGACTTTTCTTGAGACGTACTTGCGAAATAGCTGATAATTATCATTTTTTTAACCAACCCTCCTCATTGATTTGGTCTAAACTGATTGAGATATTTGTCTTGTAAGTAATTTAATTCAAACGCTATGGAAACGAACAAGTTAACTTCAGAAACTAAAATGGATCATCTCATCAAAACTGCAGAATTTAATCGATTCGGACTGATATTCGTCATCTTAACAGCGGTCGGGTGTTTGGGGGGAATTGCGATTGGGTTCGGAGCAATTAACCATACACTTTCGTTGATAGCCGTTGTTTTGCCTTCTATGCTAACACTCAGTTTGCTGATTGCAGTTGCTCCAATGCGTGTTATATTGATAGCCACTATTTTGGCTGTAACGATTGACTTACTGCTTATAATTTACTTCCTTTTCAACTAAATACCTTTTACACTTTCCAATTTGTCAAACGTGGCAAAAATTGTTTTCTCAAATCGACAGGATTGCTATGAAGTAGTCCGGTTTTTTTGTGGAATAAGAAGATGAAAACTAGATCCTGTACCAATCGCACTTTCTGCTGTAATCGTGCCGTTATGGTTTTCAATAATCTGTTTTACCATAGCTAGACCGAGTCCACTTCCATTTGATTTAGTCGTGAAATAAGGGACAAAAATTCGGTTGAGTTGACTTTGTTCCATTCCAATTCCATTGTCAGAGATCCTGATTTTATAATTTTCCTTTTCAGCATCAATACGAATTCGGATTTCTCCATTTTTATCTGATGGTATAGCTTGAATCGCATTCTTAATGAGATTATTGAATACACGCACCATTTGTTCACGATCTGCTAAAACATGCGTCTCTTTTAAATCGGTCTCTAGTTCTATTTTTGCGTTTGTTTCTTGCTGATAAATCGCCATGACGTTTTGAATGACCGGCAATAAATCCATTTCGGCAAAGTCAGGTGGAGGCATTTTTGCGAAGTTGGAGAATTCATCTGCAATGTGACTTAACGCATCAATTTGTTCTATTAACGATTCCAATACGCGAATCAAACGTTCTTTTGAATCTTCTTTTTCAGGATTAAATGTTCTGAGTAAGTGCTGAACACTCAATTTCATTGGTGTTAGCGGGTTTTTAATCTCGTGTGCCACTTGTTTCGCTACATCTCGCCAGGCAGATTCACGTTCACTTATTGTCAGTTGACGTGCCGCTTCTTCTAATTCATCTAGTTTTTTATTGTAGTTCTTAACCAATGCTCCGATCTCATCCTCCTGAAGGTAAACAATCCGCTGATTAGTCTGGCCTAAACGCACAGAGGCAAAATTTCGTTGAAGCATGCGAAGTGGGGAAGTTAACCAATTGGAAATGAATAATGCAATGATGATTGAAATGGCTAGAAGCACTAAAAAAATGTGGATAATAGACAGCAGAAATTGTTGCAATTGTTGCTCTGATTCTTGTTGTTGTCCGAATTGCTGCAAGTTGAGATAACCTAAAAGAAACCCATTAGTTGAATAAAAGGGAAGGTAAGATGACACAAAGGAGAGTTTTCCAATTTTCTCGGTATGTGAAAAGCTACTCTTGTTACCAATTTTAAATGCGGTCATGGATTCTGGATTCATTTGTTCACCCAACAAACCACTATTAAAAACACGTGGACGTGAAGTAGCCACCAGAAATCCATTTGGGTCATAAAAGTTGATATCCGTTTTGAATATCTTAGAAGATCGTTTCAGTTTAGACTCTATGAAATTTCCTTTATCAGCGGCCGAAAGGAATTTTTCTTTGCCAAGCGAACTGCCCAATTCCATTTCAATTGACTCAAGTTTTTCTTGAATTAACTCACTTGACAATGCAGTGTACTGCTTTTGAACAAAAATCCCACTTCCCCAAGTAAATGCAAGGAGTGACATGAAGACTAATCCAATCAGTAACAATTGAATTTTGACGGATAAATTTAACGATCGATTAACCAGACTTATAGATCTGAATTGGAGTAGAAAGGGCAGAAATAACAATCCATAGAAACTGAAGATATAGGAGAAGGAGGTTAGGCTATCTTTCCAATTAAATGCTTTTGTAGACAGAACTAATAGATCTCGATTTGATTTACGGACTATATAATGCGAATAACCGTCCCAAAATAATGTGGAATGGCTTTTTATCACTGATTGCGTATAGGGAAATGCGGTAGATGAGTATGTGAATTCACCGTAGCGACTCATCAAGCGGTTGTCGTGGTATTTCGCTAATGAAAAATGGGATAGACTTGCGAGCACTTGTGATTGTGAAGAGATAAGTAGTCTTGGAAAACCTATTTCTTCTGGAATTTTCTTCGATTTTAAGGTGCAAAATAATTGTGCCTTTTCGCCATTTTTCCCTTTAATCGGTTGATGAATGACGTAACTTAATTGTTCGGTGAAATCTGAAATAAAGTAAATGTTCGAATCTATTTCAGATCGTACACCATGCTCACGAATTAATTTAGTCAATGTCTCATACGATTCTTTTTGACCTTCCGAGCCTAGAATGATGGATTTTCCATCTGAATCAAATAAGAAAAAATTTAGGTCATAACGTTCCCAATACCGACTAAAGATGCGACGATCGAGTCCGTCCTCTATGTCAGAATAACTAATATTAAAAGGAGATGATATCAACCGCTGGATGAGTTGGTCTTCTTGAATTTTTGTGGCAATTGAAGCATATTCTACTTCTGTCACAATGTCCTGCTCTGTTGAAAGTTGATCCGCAAATAGTTCTTTGTCTGCATTTTCTTTCCGTTGATTGAAGACAGCTAACATATAGGCTACTTCTAACGAAAAAAGGGATAAAAATACAATTCCAAAAGTCAATTGGTTTGCTTTTCGTTTAATGCGCTGAAAACCTTCAATTGTCGCTATGAAAAGTACCGGGAATAGCAACATCCATTCTGTTTTCCCTGTCAAATACCATTCGATACTAAATGTGACAAAGGCAACTAATGCCCCAATTCCAATAGTTTTAAGGGCAGAAGTCCCATTCGATTTAAAATGCAACAAGGTTTGTCGAACGGTCGTAAAGTAGGTGAATAATGCTATTCCGATCGCAATAACGCTAAATAACGAATAGATGTTTAAGTCAAAAAGTCGATGAATAGCAAGTGGTATCGATGAATTTTCAACTAGTCCAGAAGATAGGCTGACAATGAAATAGAAAAAGATACCGAGAAGAACAAAAAGTAACCAATTCATCCAGCTTTTCTTGCGTTTAATTTGGCTAACTATACTGTTTAGTGAAAACAAAAGATAAGAGCCGAATAAGGCGTTAAGTAATAAGTCGAAAAAAGTAGGAAAGATGGTGTTCAATCCGAATAAGCTTGGGTCAAAAACCATATTGCCTGGAAAAACCACATTCCAATCAATGAAATAAGCACCAAAACGCAAGCACCAAATAATCGAAACAAGAACTAAAGCGTACTTAACGGAAATTCTTTTTTGCAAAAAATAGGTCCTGCCAAGCAACAGCGCAGTAGAAATTAGAAGAAGCAAAATACTTGTAATCCCCGACATCGAGCGATCTACTGGTTCATTCGATAATACAACTGAAAACAACTGTTTTCCTTCCAATGAATAGATGCTATAATCAGGATTACTTTCAAATGTGATTGTTGCGTTAAGCGGAAAGTTCAGGGCGTCAGAAAATGAATTGATGAGGTAGTCATTTTGATAAACAAATTCTCGTTTAATCAAAAATGTCACACAATAAAGCAGGTTGTTTTTGCGCGTTGTCTTGCTGAAATACCAACCATTTTGTAAATGCAAAATACCATCTGTTGGAAAATGAATATCGGCAAAGCGGTTGACAGGAAGCTGGTTTGAACTCCAATAAATGAGCGAATCATTACGATAAACGTGAAGATTCAATTGCCGATTCGATATGGCGTTAGTTAACCAAGGCTTATTCACATTGAATTTAGTGGATGATAGTTCAGTAAGAAGCTTGTTTGCTTTTTTTTCTTGTTCCCAAAACTGGTGCTGGAATTCATCCAATACTTTTTCAACGGGCTGCCGATACGTTTGGTTGTAATGAAAAAGGAAAGCCAAGGTTGATGCAAAGGCAAGCAGAAGATAGCGATATGCAAACAACCATCGTTTGATCATACTTTCTGCTGTGCAATTAATCGATTGATTTCATACATGAGTCGCTCAAACTCATCATCGGCTCTAAAGTCATTGTGAAACTTGAAATCAGCTTGTTCTTCATATGGTTCGAGGTAATTTTTGTAGCACGGGAGTACATGATTGTCCCATTGGTATATGATCGCTTCACGCGAATAACCTCTTGTTTCCTGATCGCGATACAAACGCCTGTCTAATTGTATCGTTGCATCAACCTCCATAAATATCGAAAAATCAATGCGCTTTCTGACTTCCTCATAATGAAACAAAAAAAGTCCTTCAACTATGATGAGTTTAGAAGGGGCAATCGTTAAAAGGACATTTTTATCTGGTGGAGCGTTGAAATGGTATTCTTTTACCTCGATAGGTTCTCCACGCAGTAGTGCTTTTAAATCTTCTGCAAGTTTTAATTCATCGAGTGCAGTTGGAAGATCGAAATTGTATTCACCATTCACGTCTTTTTGCTGCATGCTTATCGGATGGTAATAATTGTCCATCGAGAAGATCGTGGGAGAGAAATGCGCAAGTTCTTTCGCTATTCGCTTTAGTAATGTTGTTTTTCCTGACCCACTTCCTCCACAAATTCCAATGACCATCGAACTATTCATATTTTAAACATTCCTTTTAACAGCCCCAAATATAAGTCATTTGAGTAGGATGATTTCGTTTTAACACCACAAGAAGAATCGACCTCCAAATTTTCCTTAAATAATTTAGATTCAACTTGTTTAATTTTATTGTTTAACATTTTGTATTTTTCTGCCCTCTAAACTGTTTTATTCAGTTGGTCAACAACTATTAAAGCGTTTTATCGTCAACTTAAAAAAAACTATGCTAATGTTGAAACATTTTATTTTTCTCGGAAGCTTTTTCATCGCGACTATTTCATTTGCTCAGCAAGGAGATGGAGGTCAGCCAAAAGGTGCAAAAACATCTATTGATATCAAAACGGTGGAGGAACGCGTTTTCGCTCAGCCGAATATTGAACAACTCAGAACCGAAGATGCCGTAAATGATCACACAGGTTCCGGTCCATGGCGATTCGGATTCAACAACATGACTAACCTGAACACAACAAATTCAGGCACATGGTTCGACCTGCCAAACGGTGATTTAATCTGGTTGGTGAAGTTGACATGTACAAATGCATTAACCGTAAACCTTTCGTTGAATGATGTGAAACTACCGGAAGGAAATGAATTGTATGTGTACAATCCTGATAAAGATTTTATCCTTGGAAAGTTTACTGCAAACCATTTGTATGAAGGTGAATTAGGAACAGAGTTAGTACCTGGACAAACAGCTATCGTTGAATATTACATTCCAGCTGCCAATAGGGATTTAGCTAATGGATTAACTATTTACCGCGTCACTCATGGTTACCGAACAGCGGCTGAGTACCATGAAAAAGCCTTCGGAAGTTCAGGGAATTGCAATATGAATGTGAATTGTGCAGACGGTGCGCCATGGGTAGATCAGCGAAATAGTGCAGTAATGCTCGTTTCGGGAGGAAGTGGTTTCTGCTCTGGTGCATTGATTAACAATACTCAAAACGATGGAAAGCCATACGTGTTGACTGCTAATCACTGCTACAGCTCACCTACATCTTGGGTTTTCCGATTCAACTGGCAAGCAACCGCATGTGCAAACCCATCTTCTTCACCAACGTTTCAATCGCTTTCTGGTGCCGTTTTACGATCAAGACGTTCACCTTCTGATTTTTGTTTAGTGGAAATTACTGGTGGATTGGTAAACAATACTGTTCCCTTGACGTACTCACCTTATTTTGCGGGCTGGGACAATTCGGGAACAAATCCGACATCAACTGTCTCAATTCACCATCCATCTGGAGATATCAAGAAAATTTCTTTCGATGATGCAGCTGCTGCTCCAGTAACCGCTATGGGGTCTGAAGCTCAAGGATGTTGGGGAGTTGAATGGGATCGCAATACAACTACAGAAGGTGGTTCTTCAGGCTCACCATTATTTGATCAAAATAAGCGCATTATTGGACAATTGTGGGGAGGTGGTGCTTCTTGTTCGAATCTTTCAGCTCCAGATTACTATGGAAGATTGTCTAAGTCTTGGGAACCGGCAAGTAGCAACAGCACGAATCAGCTGAAGTTTTGGTTAGATCCAACAAGTTCAAACGCCACATTTGTTAATGGCTTTGATCCAAATGGTTCGTCAAGTGTTGCGCTAGATGCCGGGTTGAGCGCGCCTCAAGGTGTTGCAGGTACGTTGTGTACAGCCACTGTTTCACCGCAAGTGACAATCACCAACTCAGGAACATCAACATTGACTGCTGTTACAATTAATTACGGATTCGATGGTCCGACGAATTTAACTTTCAATTGGACTGGATCACTAGCTCAATACCAAACAACAGTGGTAACTCTTCCTACTGCAACACTAGCAGGTGGAAACCATACGTTTAATGCAATTATATCCAATCCAAATGGTGCGGCCGATGAAAATGCTTCGAATAATACCATTGCATCTAGCTTCACTACTTTAGTTGGTGGTTTGATTGCGGGATTGACGTTAAACCTTGATTGCTATGCATCCGAAACAGCTTGGCAATTGACTTCAAGTACAGGTGCTGTCTTGTTTTCAGGATCTGGATATGTGGATGACAACCCGATTACTGTCAATGAAAATTTCTGTTTGAATTACGGGTGTTACAACTTTACCATCACTGATACTTACGGTGACGGATTGACGGGATGTTCTACTGCAAATGGCGGAGCTGGTAGTTATCAAATCACTTTCAATGGTACAATCAAGGCGCAACTTACAGAGGCACAAGCGAATTTTGGTTCCACAAATACTCAAAACTTCTGTATTATTGATGATACTGGTCTTGAAGATTTAGCCATCTCAAATAGTGTTTCAGTATACCCGAATCCGGCTAATGAGTCGTTAACTGTTACTGCAAATGGGTTAAACTTAACTGCAGTTGATGTACTATCCTTAACAGGCCAACTTCTTCAAAACATTCCTTCGGAAGGAACAGCTGTAAAAGTAAATGTAGCTGATTTAGCTTCTGGCGTTTACTTCATTCGTGTAACAACCGAACAAGGTGTCGCATTGAAACAAATTATCGTAGAATAAACGAAACGTTGATACATGAAAAAGGGTCGGAAATTCCGACCCTTTCTTGTTTAAACTAGTTTAGTACTTCACAAACACGTTCTTCGCTTCGGTGAAAAAGCGCAATGCTTCCCATCCTCCTTCGCGTCCTACACCTGACGCTTTCATGCCACCAAACGGTGTGCGTAAATCACGTACCAACCACGAATTCAACCACACAATACCGGATTGCAGTTCGTCAGCGACGCGGTGTGCGCGTTTCAAATCAGATGTCCATACAGTTGATGCCAATCCATAAGCAGTCGAATTCGCCATGAGCAAAACTTCTTCTTCGGTATCAAATGGGGTGATCGTTACTACCGGACCGAAAATCTCCTCTTGATTCGTTCGGCAATCATAAGCCAATCCTTCGATGACTGTTGGACGGATGTAGTAGCCATTGTTGTATGGTGCTTCTAGGTGAACTTGCTCTCCACCGGTTAATACGGTTCCGCCTTCTTGCTTTGCCAACTCAACATAGGAGAGAACTTTTTCCATGTGCGGTTTTGAAACTACTGCACCAAGAATGGCTTTTGGATCTGTTGGATTGGAAACCACCGTTTTGGCTACTTTCGCTACAAATGCTTCTTTGAATCGCTCGTAAAGTGGCCGTTCAATGAAAATACGCGAACCACACAAACAGATTTGTCCTTGGTTGGCAAATGAAGAGCGCAAAGTGGTACTCAACATATCGTCAAAGTCGCAATCGGCGAAAATGATGTTTGGATTTTTTCCGCCCAATTCCAACGATAATTTCTTGAACATGGGCGCTGCTGTTCGTGCAATGTATTCTCCGGTTGCTGTTCCGCCGGTAAATGAAATGGCTTTTATTTTTGGGTGCTTGATAATCGCATCACCCACAGTTTTACCTTCACCATGAAGAATATTCAATACCCCATCCGGTAAACCGGCATCTTTGGCAACTTGTCCAAGAAGGTAGGCGGTATATGGCGTAATTTCCGATGGCTTAGCAATGACACAATTCCCGGCAGCTAAGGCTGGAGCAATTTTCCAGGAAAACAAGTAAAGTGGTAAGTTCCAAGGAGAAATACACCCTACAATACCGATCGGTTTACGTAAGGTGTAATTTACACCAACACCTTCCATGAAATGGGATTCCGATGCAAAATGAACAATGGCTGTCGCGAAAAAATGAAAATTGGAAACGGCTCGAGGAATGTCCACATGTGCGGCCAAACTTACTGGTTTTCCGTTGTCTCTGGATTCTGCAGCTACGAATTCGTCCATCCTAGTTTGTATGCCTTCGGAAAGCTTAATCAAGATTGCACTTCTGTCTTCAGCCGACATTTTCGACCAAATAGGAAAGGCGCGTTCTGCTGCCTGTACGGCAATTTCAACATCAGCCGCATCGGAATTGGGAATAAGTGAATAGACTTTACCAGTTGCCGGTTCGTAATTATCTATGTAGTTCCCACTCTTTGGTGCGCAATAGGCACCGTCGATAAAATTTTGAAGTTTTTCCATGTCTTATTCTACTGACGAAGTTAGTGCGATTTTCCGTTCGTTAATAACCGGTCATTTTTCCTTTTTCTACAGCCGGAATTCCTTCCGACATCCATTGAGGTGCCGGTTTGTTCAATAAGTAATGATCAAAGTACTGACGCATACGAATACTTAAATCCATTCGATTGGCATTTTCCTGAAGGTTGTGCTCTTCACCGTTGTAATTCAGCATCCAAACGGTTTTTCCAAGTCGTTTCATTCCCGTATACAATTCAATTCCTTGGTACCACGGAACAGCGCCATCTTTGTCATTTGCCATAATCAAAAGCGGTGTTTTTACTTTCGGCAGATGGAAAAGCGGTGAGTTTTCAATGTACAATTCTGGAGCTTCCCAAATAGTCTTTCCGATTCGACTTTGTGTACGTTCGTATTGGAATTGACGGTTAACACCACTTGCCCAGCGAATTCCGCCATACGCTGATATCATATTGGAAACCGGTGCTCCTGCCATCGCTGCTTTGTACCGATTGGTCATCGTAATAAGCTGTGCCGTTTGATAGCCTCCCCAGCTTTGTCCTTGAAGTCCCATTCTCGTCGAATCAATGCTTGGGTATTTTTTCAAGACATAATCTGTAGCGCTCATAATGGAATTAAAAGCCGATTTTGCTGGCTGTCCTGGCGTGTAGCGAATGTCAGGAATCAACACGATATAACCTGCGGAGGCATATTCTGTTGGGTGAATAATAGAGGCGGTAGGTCGTGGCACTGAATGCGCATGCAATTCGTCCGAATTCATTTCGTAGTAGTAGATGATTAACGGGTACTTCTGATTGGGGTCGAAGTTTTCAGGTTTATACACCAGTCCTTCCAGTTGTTGACCATCATAGGCTTTCCAGGAAATCAACTCTACCGAAGCCCAATTATACTCTTTTTGTTGTGGATTGGTCGTGCTTATTTTAGAAGATGTTGTAAAATTATTTCGCGTGACATGTACATCTGGATAAGCTGAAACGGACATCAGTCTGTAGGTAATCGTAGATCGATCTTTTGAACGTATGCTACCACTGAGTTTGTGCGGCGTATTCAACCATTCCGTCAACACAAGTTCACTTCCTTTGGATTCAATTCCGAAAAGGTGTAAGTTCTTCGTTTTTTCATTAAATCCTTCCACGATGACGTTATCCCAATTGACGTAAACACTATCGTATTGCCACTTTTTTACATTAAACCGCATCCCAGATTGTTCAGTGTAAGAAGTTAATGCTCTTGATAAGCGTTCATCAGGAATCGAGTAAGACCAAATTCCATAGCGCGAATGAAAATACGCTTGTTCTTCTTTTTCGTCATAGCCAATCCAGCCAACTGGCGGAGCAAGCATCGGCATTCCGTTGATATCTTCTTCCCACTGTACCGTTTTTAAGGCACAGGTTATACACGCTTCCGTTTTTGTCTCGTTATCGCGCAAGTAATGATGCTTCGCTGTTGGGTTGTAATACGAGAAGTAACGACCTTTTGGAGATAGTTCGCCACTGTACAAAACATCCGATTTGATCAACTCGGTTTTTCCATCCAGAATGGAAATTCGGTAATGATTTTCTCTAATCGGTGTTTCCCATTGCGATTCATGTAATGAAGCTTCGTTGCTTGTTCCATGCAAGTAGTTGCCTTTCAAAAAGCGTTCTGAACGGACCTCAAGCGTGTCGTTCGACAATTGAACAAGTGTATCGCTAACCAATAAATACCCAAATAAGTCGTGTCGTTTTTGATCGCGCTTTAATTCAACCAATTGCTGTGGCTGTAGCCGTTTATCCTGGTGATGCCAAATGTCTAATTTTACTTTTTCGCTCTCCAGTAAACTGTCTTTTGGTTCGGGCTTGGTTCGATCCATAATCCCAAAATACATCAAACGATTGTCCTCAGTAAATAATGGCGTGTAATGCTCTGATACTTGTTTTTGAATTAGTCGCTCGTATTTACTCGTGTCTGAAATGGTCTTTATTGTCCGTTGATCAATCGAAAAGAGCTGCAAAAGATAATTCTTTGTCTTGGAAGTATCGCTGCTACTCACAATGGCTAACTGTTGTTCGTTCGGACTGAAAGCCAATTGTTTAATAGAAGGTGTGCTAATTGTAACAAGCGGATTAGTAAGATTGCCCTTAAGATCAACAAGTGATAAATAGGTTGAATCCACTTTGTCTTTTCGGTGCTGAAGAATGGCTGCATAGCGACCTTTTTTCGAAAGTTTAATTTCATTTACGTTGTAAAACACTTTCGACTGTCCCGACTCCATGTTCAACAGGTGCATCCGTTTTCCTTCAGAGGTATAGGCAGGTTTGGTTTCAGCTTCCTTCTTCTTTTTTTTCTTCTTCTTTTTTTTTGCTGGAGTTGCTGCTTTCGTTATGGATTCATTTGTATCAACGGTGTAGCTCAACCAATTGTGTTCTTCTCCAACCTGAAACGATTTCATCAACGAAATTTTAACCAACGAATCTTTGGCGATCCAATAGATGCCCAAGCTGTCTTTTGGCCATTTTTTCTTGTCGATTTTGGTGAGCTCAGAGTTCCGTAACGTATCAAATCCTGGAACAATTTTAAATATGAATACTTGCTCATTTGGTGCAAATCTTGCTTCTTTCCCTCTTGGAAATGAATCTAATGTGGCTTTTTTTGTGTCGTAAATATACAGCCAGCCATCTCCGCGGTGCGGATTGATTTCATACGAAACGTATCGACCTGTAACGGATACTTTTTGTTGTTCGTTCTTTTTCCAAGAATTATAGGCGGTATGATCGATTACTTTCTTCTGACTATAAGCCAAGCAAGAAAGAAGGAGAAGTAAAGCACATATGAGTTTGTTCATCGTTCACTAAATTGAGCGAACAAAAGTACCGATTTCACCAATGAATCACGCTTAATGAAAAAGTGAACTTGCAATGTGATCCGCCATCAGTCGACCTTGTTTAGTTAAGGCGATCCATTCATTGTTGGTACTCAACCAACCTTGTTCAGCGAATGAAGCGAGTTGTTGTTCATCTTCTGTGGTGAATGCATCTAGTTCATATAGCTCATTTAGTCTCACTCCTTCGACGGTTCTTAATCCCGTGAGCAATAGTTCGTTCCACGTTGCACGATTGTCGAGCTGCTCGATTTCAAACCACCCTTTTTCTGCATGAATGGCTTTCATGTACGTGCGATTGTTTGCTACATTCCAACGACGTTTTTGCAAATGGAACGAATGTGCAGAAGGACCAATGCCGATGTACGGAATACGTTTCCAATAGTTGCTGTTGTGCACCGCCCTGAATCCTGCTTTCGCAAAGTTGGAAATTTCGTACTGCTCATATCCATACCGTTCCATAGTATCCACCAATGCAAGGAATTGATCGTGTTGTTCGTCGTCACTTGCCGGACGTATTTTCTGTTGACTTACCATATGGTGCAGCGACGTTTTTTCTTCCACAGTCAAACAGTAAGCCGACACGTGCTGAATGCCCAATTCAATTACCCGATTGACATGATCCAGCCATTCGTTTAGCATTAACTCGGGCAAACCATAGATTAGGTCGACGCTGAGGTTGTTTATACCGGCTGCTTGAGCAATTCTAATACAGTTTAATCCTTCCTCTACTGAATGTGCACGATTCATCCAACGCAAGTCACTTTTCCGAAACGACTGAATCCCAATGGATAAGCGATTAATACCCAATTCCTGCCATTGGTTTACGCTTTCAGTTGAAATATCATCCGGATTGGCTTCTAGTGTTATTTCAGCTGCCGGATTGACGTTAAATTGTGAATGAATGGCATCCAACAATTGCTTGAGTTCATTTTCATTCAAGATACTTGGTGTACCACCACCGAAGTAAATTGTTTCGATGGATGAAATACCTTCAAAATCGGGATCCTTTTTTACCAAATCAATCTCACGACAAAGTGCATCCACCATTTGCGACCTATACGCTTCAAACGTCGTACTAAAATGAAAATCACAGTACGAGCACTTTTGTTTACAAAAAGGAATGTGGAGGTAAATTCCAGCCATGTTACAAAGGTAAGTTAAAGTACTGAGGATTGTATTCTCTATTACGTCTCCTTCAGAGCAATGAGTCCATAAATCAAGAGTATGGATTTATTTTTCTGAATCATTTTAGGATTATTGAACGACCGCAAAAATAAAACCTGTTAATTTCACAAATTTGTATAAATAAAATACCAATAATGATTATAATTGGTTACATTTACAAATGTTTTAACTTGAGAATTAGCACTTCGTTGAGCTTTTAAAATAGTACCCTTTTTATCAACCCAAAACCCTATTAAGCGAAACCATTATGGTTTCGCTTTTTTTGTACTTAAACGTTGATTGTGGAATATTGTATCAACGTGTTGAATGGTATTTAAGAGTGTCCGCCGGAGAAGGACGTATCGAGACAGACGGTAGAAAAGTGTTTTCCCCACATTTCAACGAACGACAACCATGATTGCGTCGATTATTACTAATTTCATGGTATGATCCCGTCGCAATCGTTTATTCCTGCTTCACCAGACCTCTGCATTGAGCAATTTATCAACCAAACCAATAAACCCGTTTTTTTGACAGGAAAAGCAGGAACGGGAAAAACTACGCTTCTTAAAAAACTCATTAATGAGACACACAAAAATGCCGTGGTTGTCGCGCCAACTGGTATTGCTGCGTTAAATGCAGGCGGTGTAACCATTCATTCCTTCTTTCAGCTGCCGTTTGCTGGATTTATTCCAACGTTCGATGCGCCGCCATATCCCGAAAGTTGCCGGATTGAAACTAAAGAAACACTGGTCCGTCACCACAGCATGAACAAACGTCGCCTGCAAATGCTGCGCAATCTGGAATTGCTCGTAATCGATGAGGTGAGTATGTTGCGGGCCGATTTGCTCGATGCCATGGATTGGACCCTGCGTAAAACACGCCATAACAATTCACCTTTTGGTGGGGTTCAGGTACTTTTTATAGGCGATTTGCAACAACTTCCGCCGGTGGTTAAGGCGGAGGAATGGCAAGTGCTTTCTAAGCATTACGCTGGTTGGTACTTTTTTCATGCACACGTACTTCGGGAAGCAATGCCTGTGTATGTCGAATTGAAAACCGTTTACCGTCAACAAGATCAGTTGTTCGTTGATATCTTGAATAAACTTCGCAATAATGTGTTGACGGAAGTCGATCGGGCGGTATTGAATGCCCGCGTAAAACCGAAAGCCGATCCCATGAATGAGGAGGGACTGATTTTACTTACCACGCACAACCACAAAGCTGACAGAATCAATTCGGAAGCGTTGACTCGACTGGAAACGCCTGCCTTTTCATATGAAGCACAAATCACAGGCGATTTCCCACAACACATGTACCCCGTTGACTTGGCGATACAGTTAAAAGTGGGGGCGCAAGTAATGTTTATTAAAAACGATACAGCGCTGATCAAGCAGTATTACAACGGCAAGATGGGAACGGTCGAAAATTTAACCAAGAACGAGGTGTTTGTGCATTTCCCTGAAGAAAAAAAGACCATTGCGGTGGAGCGTTTCGAATGGATGAACATGCGGTTTACGTTCGATGAGTCCACTCGACAAATTGAAGAAGAATGTGTGGGTACATTTTCCCAGTATCCGCTTCGTCTGGCGTGGGCAATCACGATCCATAAAAGTCAGGGATTGAGTTTTGACAAAGCGATCATCGATGTTTCCGAAGTTTTTGCTCCCGGTCAGGCCTATGTAGCGCTTTCGCGCTTGCGTTCCTTGAACGGTTTGGTGCTTAACAATCTCATTCCATCGCAACAATTGGATACCGATCCAGCCATTCTTCAGTTCTCTGCAAATGAACGATCACTGGAAGAATTGGCGCATGTGCTTAAGGATGGTACACTTGATTTTTTATTCCAGTATCTTTTATCCAGTTTCGATTGGTACCAAGTGTTAAACGAAATCGAACGGTTTGATCGGGAGATTCAACCGTTCACCTCACGTTCGGAAAAAGGGAAATTGAAATCCTGGTGGACGACCAATGTGCAGCGCTGTACAGAATTGCAAAACGTGTCACGCTCATTCCGCAATCAGTTGGAAAAGATAAGGTTTTCAGCTGTCGATTTGAATTATTTATACGATAGAGTAGAGGCGGCGTACATGTATTTTTACGAACGAACGGATGCGCTATGTACGACTATAATGTCCAAACGGGTTGAGTTGGAAAAGAAGAAGAAAACCTTTTCGATTTCAGAAGATCTATTGGTTATCGAAGACTTATTGATCGATAAAATTTACCAGCTCAATAAATGCCGTAAAATGATGGATGGAATCATTCAGCAGAAAGCATTCACCAAATCTTTCTTTCAAGCTGATGGAATTCTTGATTACCGTAAGGTCAAATTACTTTCACTTAAGCATACGAAAACGGCAGCACCAACGCTATTGGATGAAGACGAGCAAACAACGATTGTGGTGAACAAACGCAAGTCAACACCAAAGGAAAAACAGGCATTGTCTACGTTTGACCGAACGCTCATCCTTATCAAAGAAGGTGTTTCATTCGCTGAAATTGCTGTACAACGATCGCTTTCCGAGTCGACCATTGCGCGACATGTGGAGGAATTGATAAAATCCGAAAAATTGGAAATACATGAAGTGCTTTCCGAGGAGGCGCTTGAAATTTTGGCTTCCATAAAAGAGGAGATCAATCAATTGGGTTTGACGGAGCTCAAAGAGCAACTTAATGATAATGTGACTTACGATCAGTTGAGGTGGTACAAAGCGCATAGGATTCGTTAAGCCGAAATCCGCTTTCATCGATTGCTATTTCGTGATTTCTGACTAATTTTGTTGTCTAATTTGGCAAGGTGAAAGCAATCTACATCACACGAAGAGAGACCTTTAATGCTGCCCATAAATTGTGGCGTGAGGATTGGTCAGAACAAAAGAACTGGGAAGTTTTTGGAAAATGTTCAAACCACAATTGGCATGGACATAATTTTGAATTATTTGTTACGGTTAAAGGACTTCCAAATCCAGATACTGGTTTCGTAATTAACTTGAAAGATTTAAGCGTGCTGTTGAAAGAGCAAGTCATTGAAGAGTTAGACCATAGGAACCTCAACTTGGATGTGCCGTTCATGAAAGATGTATTGGCTTCCACTGAAAATCTGGCTATTGCAATTTGGGATAGAATATATTTGCCAATACAAAAAGTAGGGGGAGAGTTGGTGAAGATCAAATTGGTTGAAACAGAGAACAATTACGTCGAATACTACGGAGGGAAAGAACCAATTTAGTATTGGATTGTTGACCTTGAATAGTATTCAAACAATTTATGAGCGAAAACAGCAAAACAGATTTGATTGCTTCTCGATACGAAGAAGTCATTAAAGAACTTGGAGAAGACATTACACGAGAAGGATTACTCAAAACTCCTGAGCGCGCAGCTAAGGCCATGCAATTTCTTACGCATGGGTATGATTTGAACCCGGATGATTTGATTAAACAAGCCATTTTTCATGAAGAATACTCGGAAATGGTTATTGTTAAAAATATTGAGGTGTATTCGTTGTGTGAGCACCACATGTTGCCATTCTTTGGAAAAGCGCATGTTGCCTACATTCCTGATGGCAAAATAGTCGGTTTAAGTAAAATTCCACGTGTAGTGGATGCTTACGCAAGACGCCTGCAGGTACAAGAGCGGTTGACCATTGAAATCAGGGATTGTATTCAACGTACATTAGAACCGAAAGGAGTTGCAGTTGTAATTGAATGTTGTCACATGTGCATGCAAATGCGCGGCGTGCAGAAGCAAAATTCCGTTACCACTTCAAGTGCGTTTACAGGATTGTTCCTTCGGAACGATGCAACAAGAAGAGAATTTGTTAATTTAGTACAAGCTAAATTACATTAACAATGAACGAATATTATAACCAAGACCAGAGTTTTTCTAAAGAGATTTCCAGAGAGTTTTTCAGAAACGTGTATGGATACATGTTTGCCGCGCTTGGAATCTCAGGATTGTTAGCCTACATCGTCGGTGGAGGAGAACAAGTAATGATTGGCGGAACCGAGTTTCCGAAAGTATTTGCGGAGTACTTTTTGACCGCTACAGGACTTTCGCCATTATTCTATATCGTGGCTTTTGCACCTTTAATTTTAGGAATGGTCATTCAAGGAGCCTTCCATCGCATGTCATTGGCAGTTTTAATGGCCTTATTTATTGCGTATTCCGTATTGATGGGATTGTCATTAAGTACGATTTTCATCGTATACACGGATGGTGCAATTGCATCTACGTTCTTTATCGCTGCTGGCGCATTCGGTGCAATGGCAGTATTAGGATATACAACAAAAACAGACCTTACTAAATTTGGAAGCTTGTTATACATGGTGTTTGTCGGCATGTTTATCGCTATGATCGTAAATTGGTTTGTAGGAAGTTCACAGTTGGATTACATCATCTCTTTCATAGGTGTATTTGTATTTACGGGCTTGACAGCTTATTACATGCAGCAGCTGAAACAGACATCTTATAATACCGCTCTATCCGAAGTAGACCGCAATAAACTGGCATTGATTGGAGGTTTACAGCTTTACATTCTTTTTGTAAACTTGTTCCTTTCATTGCTTCGTATATTAGGAGGTTCAAGAGATTAACCAACCAGATAAAATTGTTAAAAGGATGTTCAATTGAGCATCCTTTTTTTTGTTATAATTTGTACTTTTGAAAAAAAACAAGTTATGCCAGATAATTTCTTTGAAAGTTCGACTGCCGCTGTAGGAACAATCTTTACGATTATTGCGTTGTCGATTCTTGCTTCAGTATTGATTTGGGGTTAATTCCCAATCAGAAATGTATTGACTTTCGATGTGTTAGGAGAAGTCCGGGAACATTGAACGTAAAAGAACGAAAAGGTGCTCATACTTAAGGCACCTTTTGTGATTAATAAAAGATAAACCTTCGTATCTTTAATTCCTCAAGGTCTGATTGTATGCCGTTCAATTCGTTATTTGCCTGGATCATCAAAAAACGCATTCACCAGATCGCGTTGTTCAAGCAATACCCTTGGGAAGTTCAAGAAGAATTACTGCATAAGTTACTTCGCACGGCAGAGAATACCAATTGGGGGACTGTACATCAGTTTTCATCGTTGAATGGTTATGACGATTTTAAAAAAGCTCTGCCATTAACCGATTACACCACAATGAAGCCTTTCATTGATCGCATGATGGATGGGGAAAAGAATGTGTTCTGGCCTGGGGAAACCAAGTGGTTTGCTAAATCTTCCGGAACAACAGCAGCGCGCAGTAAATTCATACCGGTAACGAAAGATTCACTAGAAGATTGTCACTACAAAGGAGGGAAGGATTTACTTGCCATGTATTACCACAATCACCCCAATCGGAAACTATATAATGGTAAGCACCTGATCATTGGAGGAAGTGCGCAACTCAATCCCCTTGGTGCCGATTCCTATTTGGGCGATTTATCAGCAATAATCGTAAAGAACCTCCCGTGGTGGGCTGAAATCCGCCGAACACCTGCAAAGGAAATTGCGTTAATGAGCGAGTGGGAAAGTAAAATTGAACGAATGGCAGAAACGACCATTCATGAAGATGTTTATATTCTTGCTGGAGTGCCAAGCTGGACGATGGTATTGTCACAGAAAATACTTGAAATTACAGGTAAATCCAATTTAAAAGAAGTTTGGCCTAACCTAGAATTGTTCATGCATGGAGGAGTAAATTTTGAGCCATACCGAAACCAATTCCAACAACTGATACCTGATGCGTCGATGAATTACGTGGAAACGTATAATGCGTCAGAAGGATTCTTTGGTATTCAAGACCAGATCGATTCCAACGAGCTCTTGCTCATGCTTGATTACGGAATATATTATGAATTCATACCGATGCCTGCTTTCAATGGTGTCGATTCAACCGATGTGGTTAACATTAATAACGTCGAGCTTGGAGTGAATTATGCGATGGTGATTAGCACGAATGGTGGGCTTTGGAGGTATATTGTTGGAGATACCATTCAATTCACAAGTACGCATCCATATCGCTTCAAAATTACCGGAAGGACAAAAAGTTACATCAATACAGTTGGAGAAGAGCTCATCGTTGAACAAGCTGAAAAAGCCATTGCTGTTGCCTCGGAACAAACGAAGGCACAAATACGGGAGTTTACAGCATGTCCAATTCCAATGGGTAGCAAAGCTGGAGCGCATCAATGGCTGATTGAGTTTATTCATCCACCTCATAATGAAGGTCTTTTTATCGCCACTTTAGATGATGAATTAAAGCGATTAAATTCAGACTACGAGGCTAAAAGACATAAGGACATGGTCCTTCAATCGCCTGTTGTAACAATCATCAAAAGCGGTGTGTTTGACCAGTGGCTAAAGAAAAAGGGTAAATTAGGCGGGCAAAATAAAATTCCCCGTCTAGCAAACAATAGAGAAATGGCAGAAGAACTTCTTTCGATGAATACAAACGAATGAAAATATTTACGATCATACTACTTTTCATGGTGTTGGCTGCAGATGGCATGTCCCAAGATAGTTTGGAATGGAAGTACGTTTCTTCATTTTCCATTGGAAATAACGGTGTTTGGGCAACAGATATTCAAGGAAATCTTTACGGGTCCTCCGATGGGAAACTTTTAAAATGGGATTTAAATGGCACACAACAATTCGCTCAAAGTCTTAAACAAACTGGAACAATTTCATCCATTTCTCCTGTAAATACAATGAAGGTGTTGGTCTTTTCAGAAGAACAACAGTCGATTTGTTTTTTGGATAATACCTTGTCCTTTGCAGAGGAATGCATTGATCTCGACCGGTTTGGTGTCGCTTATGCAACCCAAGTCACGTCTTCAGGGCAGGCAGACCGGTTTTGGGTGCTGGATCAAGTGAATAATACGCTTTCGTTAATCAATTGGAATACCCGAGAACGCATCGTTGATTTGTTGAATGTTAGCGGAATGATTAGCGCAGGAAAACCAATTAAACTTATTGAGCGATCAACTTATTTGTTTTACGGTGAAGAGAACGGGATCTTTCAATTTGATCGTTTCGGTTCGCTGGTCAATGCATTTAAAGAAAAGAACCTTGTTGATTTTGAGGTAACCGATCAGTTTGTCATTATCCTAACAACTTCTGAACTTATTTTTATCGATCGTCAAAAAGGATATCGGTGGATTCAGCCAATTCCAGTTGAGAAGGTAGACGGTATTTTCTTTGCTGGAAAATCCATCTATTTTCGACAGAATAATACCGTTGATAAATACACCTATTTCATTCAGGAATAATTACTGAAATATTGTAATTTAGCCCATTAATTTTTTAGAATCATGCATATCGCTATCGCTGGTAATATAGGATCGGGTAAGACAACACTAACTCGTTTATTAGCAAAACATTACGGATGGGAGACACATTTTGAAGATGTAGAACAAAATCCGTACTTAAATGACTTCTATGATGATATGCAACGCTGGTCGTTCAACTTGCAAATCTATTACCTCAATAGTCGATTTACACAGATCCAGGAAATCAAGGAAACGGATAAAAACGTCATTCAGGATCGGACAATTTATGAAGATGCCTTTATTTTTGCTCCGAACTTACACTCCATGGGATTGATGACAACGCGTGATTTTGAAAATTACTTTTCGTTGTTCAATTTGATGGATTCGTTTGTTTCTTCTCCAGATTTATTGATCTACTTGCGTGCAAGTGTTCCAACTTTGGTAAATCAAATTCAGCAACGAGGCCGTGAATATGAGGAAAGCATTCGCCTTGATTACCTTAAGCGATTGAACGAACGTTACGAAGCGTGGATTTCTACTTACGATAAAGGTAAATTGCTCATAATTGATGTAGACAATAACCGGTTTCCAGAAAGTCAAGAGGACCTTGGTAAAATCATCAATTCCATAGATGCAGAAATCAACGGATTGTTTTAATCCCCATTTTTTAGATCATCAGTTATGAAACAACTCGTTGTTACCGGTGCTGCAGGGTTCATTGGCAGTTGTTTAGTCGGAAGGTTGAATGCTGCTGGTTACTCAAATATTGTCGTTGTCGACGATTTCTCGAAGCATGAGAAAGACCATAACCTTGAGGGTAAAACGATTTCTGCTAAAATTAGCCGCGCTGACTTTATTCAATGGCTCAACGATTTCGGAAACGAAGTGCACACTATTTTTCACATAGGAGCACGCACCGATACAACGGAGTTCAACAAAGCGATTTTTGATGAATTAAACGTGAATTATACCCAGGACATCTGGAAAGCGTGCACTCACTTTTCTATTCCGCTCATATATGCAAGTTCTGCTGCCACATACGGTTTAGGTGAACACGGTTACGACGACAACCATTCAATAATAAGCGAATTACAACCCTTAAATCCATACGGACATTCCAAAAATGACGTAGATAAATGGATTCTACATCAGACAGAAACGCCACCTTTTTGGGCAGGATTGAAATTCTTTAACGTATACGGTCCGAACGAATACCACAAAGGCCGCATGGCTAGCGTCATTTTTCACGCCTTCAATCAAATAAAGGAAAAAGGATCTATGAAACTTTTTCGTTCACATAATCCCAATTTTCAAGATGGATGTCAACTGCGCGACTTCGTTTATGTGAAGGATGTAGTAGACGTGTGTTTATTCCTAATGGAAAATCAACCGGAAAGTGGCATTTATAACCTCGGTTCGGGAAAAGCGCGTACGTTCTTGGATTTAGCAAAAAACACGTTTGCAAACCTCAACCAACCTGAATCGATCGATTTTATAGATACTCCAGAAGACATTCGCGATAAATACCAATACTTCACGGAAGCCAACATGTCTAAGTTGGTAAATGCAGGTTATACGCAACCTTTTCACACGCTTGAAGAGGGAATTAAAGACTACGTGACCAATTATTTACTGCCAGGGAAGTATTATTAAACGTCTTACTTTAATTCACACGATTTGTAATCTTGCCAACCGAAAGAGTATTCTAACGAATTACACCCCGTTTCTGCGTTTGATTTTGTATCCTCAATGGGCACGTTCGTAACAATTGGATTCCAATCTTCTCCATTGAGTATTTGACGGCACTCACATTGGTATACTTTTTTACAAGAGATCAAGGCTAAACTTGCAAACGGAATTAAGAGTAAAGACTTCAACATGTGTTTTTTTTTACAAAGATATCAAGGTTGACAAATTAACGTATCATACCAAGGAGAAAATCCAGCCCAAACACCAAGCGCACCACCTGTAATATTGGTCGGAATATTTGCTGGGGTAGCGAAAGGATTACCTGCAGAAGATATTTGCACGTATTTTTTCTCAAGGAACTCAAACACTGCACGATCCATCTTGGATAATTTAATTACTACGGTGTCCCCAATTTTATAGAGTCCTTTGTATTTATCAGGTACAGAATTGTCGTCCCAAACCGTAGGGTTTTCATAGAAGAAATCGAACGTTAATCCATCAAAAAACTCATCATCGAAAACCGGATTAAACGTTGTAGTGAACGTTTGGTCAATAGGTTGACCATCTACTCCTGTATTGATGCGTTTCACTTCCCATTTATAGCCGTCAAATTGTCCAGCTGGATCAGCTAATGTACCCCATGAGTAACCATAATCAACTAAATCTCCACCCTCTGATTTCCAGTAAACTTGTTGCAATGGAGTTGGCTGTAAAATGGATGTTGAAGAGGTATACGTTTTACCTTCGAATTCTACTTTCATTTGATATGTTTTTCCCACTTGTCCCCAGATCGCGGGATTAAATGATGTGTAGGCACATAGTTTAAAGTTGCTTAGTTCACTCACGGGAATTCCAAAGAGTCCAGCGGCAATTTCCTCGGTTCCTGGAGGTAAGTTGTCGGAGCAGATCTCATCAAGCACGACCGTTGTTGTTCCGTCAGAAATTGTAACTATTGCACCCGAAACAAATCCTTCAAGAAAGGCCTGCAAATTAGTAGGTGAATAAATATCCTTGGAACGAGAGATAAGCACAATCGGTGGCATGCCTGTTTCGATTGATCCGTCTATGACCAATTGTTCTTTGTAACCAGGGATATCTATTTCAATTTCCTTCGTACACGATTGAAGAAGGACAAGTAAAAGTGAAAGATATAGTAACTGTTTCATGTGCGTTTCGATATTAAAATTCAAAGTTCCAAGTAATACTCGGGATGATAGGGAATAAAGTAACTTGCTGTACGCTAATCTGAAAATCCCCATTTAAAAAATCACCTTCGTTATCTACGTAGACAAAGAACGGGTTTGCGCGATTATACACGTTATATACAGAAAATGCCCAATTGCTTCGGAATTTTTTAGCCACCTGAATT
>JBILNH010000192.1:0-4501 GCA_044375095.1 Crocinitomicaceae bacterium | reverse complement strand
GAATCTCAATTAGTTAGTGAAAATTCACGCTTACTTCAAGAGGGTTATTTTTATTCCGCGGATCTAATCGCTGACAAACTTTTACTCATTTCCCCCAATTCGGCAAATTACAACTATCGAAAGGGATTTGGATTGCTCAAATTACGTAAAAGCCCTTCTGACATCGTTGCCTACTTAGAAAAGGCAATTACCGATACTGATGAATTGTACGATGCGTATAGTTCAAATGAAAAAAGCGCACCTGTTGATGCGTATTTTCACCTTGGTGATGCCTATCATTTGAATGAATCATTCGAGAAAGCTATTGATATGTATTCCCTTTTCATTTCGAAAAGTCAAAAAAAATCAGAAATCATTCCAGTCGCTAAAACGAAAGTCGCTCAATGCAACAATGGGATGGAAGCACTAGAGAAAAAAAGCTCGGCTCAACTCAAAAATTTGGGTAGTACAGTAAATACCGAATTCGCTGATTACTCACCTGTAGTGTCACTTGATGGATCTGTGCTTTATTTCACCTCTAAACGACCATGGGCAAATGGTGAAAGCGATGGCTACAAAAACCCCCAACTCAATGAATACCCAGAAGATATATATGTGAGTTACATGAATCTTTCGGACTCTTCATGGGAAAATCCAACACGATTAGAGATTTGTAAAGCTGAACGAAATGAAGCGTCACTTGCAGTGAGTGCTGATGAACGCAAGATCCTTATTTACAGTGACTCAACCGGTTTGGGTGATATTTACTATTCGGATTTTTACTCGAATAAATTCAACTCCATTACCCGATTAGAAGATGATAACGTCAATTCAATGTCCTTCGAAAGTCATGGCATGGTGTCTCACAATAACAGTCTATTGTTCTTCGCATCCGATCGTCCAGGTGGTTTTGGAGGATTAGACATTTATATGAGTAAACGAACAAAAGACAACAGCTGGTCCACACCAGAAAATTTAGGTCCAACAATAAATACCGCTGCGAATGAAGATGCCCCATTTATATCAATTGATGATCGCAGGTTGTTTTTCACTTCAGACGGAGAAAAAAGTATCGGAGGTTATGATGTCTTTGTAACGGATATGAAGGACAACGGAACATGGTCTAAACCAATGAACTTGGGTTATCCTATAAATTCAGTAGATGATGATTTGTTCTACACAACGACCATTGATGGATCTAGAGGATATTTGACCTCAAGAAGAAAAGGTGGATTTGGTGAAACAGATATCTACGAAATCTTCAATGAGGAACTTGGAGTGAAGAACCTTCTTGTTTTTAATGGGATCATTCGTACCTCAGATAATAGTCCTCTTCCTGAAGACTTTGCACTTTCTATTAAATTGACTTGTCCAGATTGCAAAGATTCTGATCGAAACAAAATTGTTTACCCGCGACTGCGCGACGGTAAATTCATGTCAGGAATCAAGCCTTGTTCGGCTTATACAATAGTATACTCAAATGCAACTGAGAATAAGGAATTATTAAGTGAGTTGGTAAAAACAGATTGCAAGGAACCATATGAAAATATTGAAAGAGAATTGATTTTAGACGTTCCAACGCGCACATTGAAATTTAAACCTAAAGAAGTTATTGAGATCCCTGAAGTTGCTGTAAGCGAGTATGTAAACTCAGAATTTACTCACTTCTTTGATTACAATAAAAATAAACTTCACCTTAAAAAAGGAGATCTAAAAAAATACATCAATGAGTTAGAAGATCAAGCTCGCAATGGTCGGACAAAGTTTACAATCAGCATCTACTCATCCGCCTCTACTGTGCCAACGAAAAAATTTGAATCGAATGAGGATTTGGCGAGAACTAGAGCTGAGAATATTAAGTATGACTTACTCGAATACATCGAAAATCAACCTGACCTGAAAGGAAAAGTAAATGTTGTTATCGCTAAAGCAAGTGTAGAAGGTCCAGTGTTTGAAAATGATGCATCGAATAGAGACAAATACCGTCAATTTCAATATGTACGACTCAAAACAGAATAGTATTAAACGAATATTGAGAAAAGGTCCTTCTGGGGCCTTTTTTTAATTGCCCCCTGTTATCTTTGCACAAAACACTCAATATGCGACTTCAACTTAAAAGACCACTTATCATTTTTGACTTAGAGACAACCGGCACAAATATTACATCTGATCGCATTGTTGAGATCGCAATGATTAAAATTCACCCTGATTTCAAGGAAGAGGAATTTTGTCAACGCGTAAATCCTGGCATGCCTATTCCACCTGAAATAACTGAAATTCATGGGATATCAAACGAGGATATAGCAGATGCTCCTAGTTTCAATGAAATTGCTCAGTCTGTGTTGGATTTTATTTCAGATGGGGATTTGGGTGGCTACAATTCAAATAAATTTGATATACCTGTGCTAGCAGAGGAACTCATGCGTGCTGGATTGACAGTTGACTTTTCTACCAAAAAATTCGTTGATGTTCAAAATATATTCCACAAAATGGAACAACGAACACTTGCTGCAGCGTATCAATTCTATTGCAATAAGACAATAGAGAATGCACATAATGCACTCTACGATGCCAAAGCGACGTGGGATGTACTTAAAGCCCAAATGGACAGGTATTCCGAATTAAGTGAAAAGGTTGATGAATTATCCAAATTTACATCTGTAGGTAATTTCACACTACTTGATTTCGCTGGGCGAATAGCGAAGAATGACAAAGGGGAAGCTGTATATAATTTTGGTAAGCATAAGGGAAAAACGGTTCGTGAGGTGAACAAAATTGAACCTGGATATTACGGATGGATGTTAGATGCAGATTTCCCCTTATATACAAAGCAGGTTTTGCGGATGGAAATGGAAAAAATAAAACAAGAACGACAGGATTCCAATTCAAACCAATCTATGGAAGCCAAACTTGAAGCGTTGAAAAAGAAATTTAAGTAACTATGAAAATCATTTGTATCGGTAGAAATTACGCGGAGCATGCAAAAGAAATGAATGCTCCCCTACCCGCCACACCTGTATTCTTTATGAAACCAGATACTGCCATTTTGAAAAACGGTGGTGCTTTTTATTACCCTGAATTTACCAAAGACCTGCATTACGAATGTGAACTTGTTGTGCGCATAGAAAAGTCAGGAAAACACATTTCAACTCAATTTGCCCACAAGTACTATACGCATGTTTCACTAGGGATAGATTTCACTGCGCGCGATTTACAGCAGGAATGCAAAGAAAAAGGCTTGCCTTGGGAAATTGCAAAATCATTTGAACATAGCGCACCTTTATCCGATAACTGGATTTGCAAAGATGATCTCGACTTATCAAATTGTTCTTTTATACTCCGGAAAAATGGGGAAATCGTTCAAACAGGGAATACTTCTGACATGATATTTTCGATTGATGAGATCATCTCATATATTTCTCGATTCATGACACTGAAAACGGGTGATTTGATTTTTACCGGTACACCTTCCGGAGTCGGTCCAGTTAAGATTGGCGATCACCTCACCGGAGCATTAAATGGTCAGGATATGTTTACTTTTGACATCAAGTAATTCACTATTTCCCTTTTGCTTTCACAACAATTAAGATCGTATACAACATAATCTTCATATCCAGGGCTAAGGTTCTATTTTTGAGGTAAAGAAGGTCAAATTTCATACGCTGCAACATTTGATCGACGTTTTCAGCATAGCCATACTTTACTTGACCCCAAGAGGTTATACCCGGTCTTACTTTGGTAAGGTGTAAGTATTGAGGTTCAATTTGAATGATTTGATCTATATAGAATTGACGTTCAGGTCTGGGACCAACTAACGACATATCACCAATCAGTACATTGTAAAATTGAGGAAATTCATCCAAACGCAATTTTCGCATATACTTTCCAATGGGAGTAATTCTAGGATCATTTGCAGATGAAAGTTGAGGTCCAAGTTTTTCAGCATCAACAAACATCGTTCGGAACTTAACGATGTTGAAAGCTTTACCATTTCTTCCTATTCGTTCTTGTAAAAAGAAAATTGGTCCAGGTGATGAAACTTTAACAGCGATTGCCATTGCAAGATACAATGGTAACAATAGGATAATGGAAACAATAGAGACTAATACATCCATTAATCGTTTCAACGTTTGCTGCCAAACGGGCATTGTCTCCACGTTCAATTGAATCAATAATGCACCGAAAATATTGGTCATTTTTACTGAACCAGATAGTATATCATACATGTCAGGGAGTATCTTTATTGACAGGTCACCTCCTTCAAGGCGCGAAACTATTGACTTAAGTTTATCGTGTTCTGTACTTTCAAGCGCTATTATTGCCTCTTCAACATTATTTTCTTGCAGAATTCGCTCCAAATCATCAATATGTCCGAGATAAGGCAAATCGTTTTCAAGTTGTCGATCGACACCATTTATATTAATGAAACCTATGAACCGATAAATGTTCTTCGGTAACTGATTAATTTCCTTATAAATCTCAACCGCTTTATCACTTCCTCCAATTAACACGGTACTAAACC
>JBILNH010000050.1:0-14605 GCA_044375095.1 Crocinitomicaceae bacterium | reverse complement strand
TGGTATGGTGAACTGTTCGATATCGAATTGGAACGGACTTTTTCATTTTCTGTGCCTTCAATTGTAACGAACGAGCCAGTTCTATTTAACACGTCAATTGCTACGAATGCAAGAAGTACGGCTGGTACTCAGCAACAGTATAGCGTAAATGGTAATGTATTACTTTCTTCCACGTTACCAGCTGTGTCATCTGATTATGTGCAGTCTAACCAGTCATTGACATGGAATACTCCATCAAGCGCTATAAATTTCAAAATAAAAATTACCCGAAGTTCTCCGAGTACGCTAGTTTACCTAGATAAAATAATTCTGCGTGCAAGAAGAAATTTAACTTTTATGTCAACTCAGTTTAACTTCAGAGATACCCGTTCAATAGGGGTGGGTGAGGTTTCTAAATTTACTATCAATTCCATGCCTGCTTCCGGTTTTGTTTGGGATGTGACAGACCGGCAAAATCCTAATCGAATTTTGGGGAGTTTTAATGGAACCAGCTATGAATTTTCGTTAGCCACTGATTCCCTGCGAGAGTTCGTGGCCTCGAATGGAAGTTCATTTTACACACCTTCATTCGTCGGGAATGTAAGTCCTCAAAATTTACATGGATTGCCTCAAGCAGATTACTTAATCATTACACATCCGAGTTTTGTTGGACAGGCGAATCGATTGGCTCAATTGCATGCGTCGAATGGTTTATCAGTTCATGTGGTTACAACAGAACAGGTCTTCAATGAGTACAGTTGTGGAGCACAAGATGCTACTGCTTTTCGAATGTTCGCTAAACAATTTTATGATCGCGCTAATGGCAATGCAGATGATCAACCGAAGTATTTATTACTGTTTGGTGATGGGACGTATGATCCTAAAAATAGGGTGTCCAACAATAATAACTACGTTTTGACTTACCAGTTTCCAAACGGTGAAAATCACATTTCTGCGATGGTTACAGATGATTATTACGGAATGCTCGATAATGTGGAAAGTATTTCGGGAGCTGATTTATTGGATATTGCTGTAGGTAGAATACTCGCAACAGATGCAACTACGGCAAGACAACAGGTAGATAAAATCGAACATTACATGAAAAACGGATCGAATTTATTTGCTAATTCGACTTCTGCTTCTTGCGCCACCGGAACAACTTCCTCAACGTATGGTGATTGGAGAATGAATTATGTACAGATAGCTGATGATGAGGAGTTCGGTTATTTTGTTGTTCAGGATACAGAGCCCCAATACGATTACGTGAAAGCGAATCATCCCGAAATGAATTGTTTAAAGCTGTATACGGATGCTTACACGCAAGAAACAACGGCTGGAGGACAGCGTTATCCAGATGTGTTTAACGAAATTACCAATCAAGTACAACGTGGTGCCTTGGTGGTGAATTATGTAGGACATGGTGGTGAGGTTGGATTGGCTGAAGAACGCATTGTTACGATTCCTCAAATCCAAGATTGGTCAAATATTAACCGAATGAATTTATTTGTTTCTGCGACATGTGAGTTTACCAAATACGATGATCCTTCAAGGGTATCAGCCGGAGAGTGGGTTGCGCTCAATCCAACAGGTGGCGCGATTGCGTTAATGACTACCACACGTTCTGTCTTTTTTGGAGTAAACTCAGTAACTGGAAAAGAATTTTATGAAAATGTTTTTTCAAGAGATGTACAAGGAAATGCACTCAGTTTCGGTGAAATTATGCGAAGGACAAAAAATGCCTCAGGTAGCTCTGATAATAAACGGAGTTTTACGCTAATTGGCGATCCAGCGTTAAAAATAGCCCTGCCTAGATACAAAGTGGTAACAGATAGTGTAAATGGTTTAAGCCCATCTATTGTGCTTGATACGATAAGTGCGTTGAGTAAAACAACTATTAAAGGTCACATTGAAGATTGGAATGGAAATAAGTTAACCACTTACAATGGAGTTCTAACACCTTCGATATTCGACAAATCCAAAACGCAATATACCTTAGGTCAAGATCCTGAGTCGCCGGTAATTCCTTTTGAGGTACAGCGCAACGTTGTTTACAAAGGACAAGCCACAATAAGTAATGGTGAATTTCAATTTTCATTCATTGTTCCAAAAGACATCAATTACTCATTTGGAGCAGGAAAAATCAGTTATTATGGTTCATCCACCTCTTCCGATGCAGGTGGTTCAGATGATCGGTTGATTATTGGTGGAATCGATACTGCTGGACTAAATGACAAGTCCGGTCCGCAGATTCAACTTTACATGAATGATGAAGCGTTTGTTTCTGGAGGTATAACCAATGAAACGCCTACTATTTTTGCAAAGTTGTTTGATGAGAGCGGAATCAATACTGTTGGAAATGGAATTGGGCATGATCTGGTTGCAGTCATTGACGATAATACAGCCGAACCTATTGTCTTGAATGAGTATTACACAGCTGATTTAGATTCGTATCAGTCAGGTACAGTCCGATATACATTACCGCCTTTAGAAAAAGGATCCCATACACTTAAATTAAAAGTGTGGGATGTAAATAACAATTCGTCTGAAGCCTCAATTGATTTTGTTGTTCAGGAAAAGGAGATCCTCGAATTAAAGCATGTACTGAATTATCCAAATCCATTTACCACTAGGACATCGTTTTTCTATGAACATAACCAGATCTGCACGAATCTTGAGACACAAGTTCAGGTTTTCACTGTTTCAGGGAGATTGGTTAAGACGATTAATGAGAATGTTCAGACAGAAGGGTTTAGAACGCCAAATGGGATTGAATGGGATGGAAGAGATGATTTTGGCGACCAGTTGGCAAAAGGCGTTTATATTTATACCTTGTCGGTTAAAGCTCCTGATGGATCAACTGCTGAGAAAACGGAAAAATTGGTATTGTTAAAGTAATCGAAGTATATTCAGCGCTGATTTCTCTATATTTGTAACTTATTTTTAAGCAAATCGAATGATTAACAAAATTTTAGTCACATTACTCGCATTAGTTAGTTTCACCAATCTTTATGCTCAGCCAACTGGTGGAGGAAGTGGAGTGACAGACGATCAATTGCAGTTAAATACAATTACAACGGCTGTTCCTTTCATGGCAATAACGCCTGATTCGAGAGCTGGAGCAATGGGTGATGCCGGTACAGCGTTAAGTGCGAATGCCAATTCTATCTATTGGAATACCGCGATGTTAATTTTTGCAGAGGATAAGTCTGAAATAAGTTTATCCTATACACCATGGTTGCGACAGCTAACAAATGATATTCATTTATCGTACCTTTCTGGATACCATAAAATTGGCGATCGATCAGCTATTACGGGTGCACTTCGTTTCTTTAGTCTTGGTGAAATTACATTTACCGATGCGAGTGGGAATGTAATTCGTGATGATAAGCCAAGTGAATACGAAGTTACAGGAGGTTATGCCTTTCGTTTAAGTGATAAATTAAGTGTCGGGTTGAATGGAAAATTCGTTTATTCCAATTTGACCGGAGGACTTACCGTTCAAGGGGTGAATACAAAACCTGGAATTGCCGGAGCAACTGATATTTCGTTTACTTATTTAAACGATGATGCTAAAATTGGTGGCACTAGAGGCGTTTATGCCCTTGGATTGACAATTAACAACATTGGTAATAAAATCAATTATTCAGACTTTTCAACACGCGACTTTCTTCCAATGAATTTAAAAATTGGAAACTCGTTTAAGGCGAATTTTGATAAATACAACAGCTTGGTTTTTGCTGTAGATCTTCAGAAACTGCTTGTTCCAACCCCAGGGTTTTATGATTTTGTTGATGCTGATGGAGATGGAGACGCTGACGATTATACGCTTCTTTCAGGCCGTACAAATGACGTAGGTATTATTTCGGGAATGGTTCAATCTTTTTATGATGCGCCAGGAGCAATTCAGACAGACGAGAATGGTGATTATGTTCAAAATGCTGATGGGACGTATGCGCTAGTTAAAAATTCACGATTGAAGGAAGAGTTGACAGAGATTAACATTTGTGCTGGATTGGAATATTGGTACAATGATGTGTTAGCCATTCGTGCTGGTTATTTCTATGAGAATAAAAACAAAGGTAATCGTCAGTATTTCAATGCGGGAATTGGGTTCAAATACAACATGTTTGGAATCGATATTTCATACTTAGCAGCTGTCAGTAGACAAAATCCATTGGCCAACACTTTACGTTTTACGTTGCGCTACCATTTTGGTAAAAAATCTTCTGATTCAGGAGATACAAAACCGGAATAATGAATATTCGTATCGGGTTCGGAGTTGATGTTCACCAGTTAGCCTCAACACATGAGTTGGTAATTGGAGGTGTGAAGATTGAATCTGACTTAGGTGCTGTTGGACATTCAGATGCTGACGTGCTCATACATGCTATATGTGATGCACTTCTTGGAGCTGCAAATCTGCGGGATATTGGTTACCATTTTTCAGATACTGATCCTCAATTTAAAGGCATCGATTCTACCATTCTTTTAAAAGAAGTTGTAAAACTTATTGCAGAAAAAGGCTTTTCTATTGGCAATATTGATTCGACGGTTATTTTAGAAAAACCAAAACTTAATCCGCACATCCCTGCAATGCAAGAAGTACTTTCCAAAGTTATGGGAATTGATGAGGATAATATTGCAATCAAAGCGACGACACATGAAAAGGTAGATTCGTTTGGACAGCGACAAGCGATTAAAGCCTATGCTGTTTGCTTGTTGTCTAAAGTCAGTTAAAAAATTAGTATAAACAAAAAAAGCCGATGAAGTTCATCGGCTTTTTTTGTAATTATCAATAGGTTACACGGCTGCGATTTTATCAGACATGTATTCACCAGCTTTCAATTTTCCAACAATTTTCGAGAAGGATTCAATTGTGTATTGAACGTCTTCCATGGTATGAACAGCAGTAGGAATTAAACGAAGTATAATCATTCCTTTTGGAACTACCGGATATACAACCATTGAGCAGAAAATATTGTAATTTTCCCTCAAATCATAAATCAAGTTTGTTGATTCTGGAATTGACCCGTTCATGTATACCGGAGTAACACATGAATTGGTTTCACCGATTTCAAAACCTGCTTCTACTAGTCCTTTCTGAAGTGCATTAGTTATTTTCCAGAGGTTCTCTTTGTGCTGAGGTTCATTACGCATCAATTCTAAACGCTTCAACGCACCGATTACAAGCGGAAGAGGCATTGCTTTCGCGAATATCTGTGAGCGCATGTTGTACCGCATGTATTCAACCACTTGTTCGTCAGAAGCAATAAATCCACCGATTAATGCAAATGATTTAGCAAATGTTCCAAAATAAATGTCAATTCCTTCTTGGCAACCTTGTTCTTCACCTGTACCAGCGCCTGTTTCACCAAGCGTACCAATTCCGTGCGCATCATCAACAAATAGACGGAAGTTGTATTTTTTCTTAAGATCAACTATCTCCTTTACTTTACCTTGGTCACCGCGCATTCCGAAAACACCTTCTGTGATGACAAGAATTGCACCGCCTTGTTCCTCAGCAAGTTTTGTAGCACGCTGCAATTGTTTTTCACAATCCTCCACGTCATTGTGCTTGAAAACGTACCGTTTACCCATGTGCAAACGAACACCATCAAGTATACATGCATGAGATTCTGCGTCGTAAACGATCACATCTCTTCGATCCACAAGACAATCAATAGCCGAAACCATTCCTTGGTAACCAAAGTTGACTAAAATGGAGTCTTCTTTTTGAACGAAAGCAGCCAGTTCAGTTTCTAATTGTTCGTGGTAATTTGAGTTTCCACTCATCATTCGAGCTCCCATTGGTGAGCTGAATCCATATTCTGCCGCTGATTCAGCATCCGCTTTGCGAACTTCAGGATGATCTGCTAAACCCAAGTAATTGTTCAAGCTCCAGTTTAGTCGCTGTTTTCCACGAAAATTCATGTGAGGTCCAATAGGCCCTTCTAATTTTGGAAAAGTGAAGTAACCATGAGATTCTTTTGCGTGTTGACCAATTGGTCCTCGGTTTTGTTTGATTTTTTCAAAAATGTCCTGAATCATCTTATTGTCAATTAAATTATCCTATTTGGATAGAATTTTTGGTAAAATTAGCGATAATATGAGGCTTTGTAAAGCATCATTTGTCAAATTATTAACACATATTCTGTTAAAGATGTTTATCCAATAAATAGATAAATGAGCAGATAGAGGCCGCACCCAATTCCAATTCTCGTTTGTTGACATTCTCAAACACATCACTTGGCGCATGATGGAAGTCGAAATAGCGCTGTGAATCCGGAACAAATCCGAAAAGAGGAATATCGGTGTAATACGTTTTTAACGGTCCAATATCCACTCCACCATAACCTTTGTCAAAATCATGCAAGTCGTATGGCTTGAATAACGGTTCAAACGATTGGATGAGTTTTATGAATTCTGGCGCTCCATCACAGTGAAATCCTCGTGGACTGAATCCTCCACGATCACTTTCCACTGCTGCAATATGAATTTCCCCTTTTTGTTTCGCCTCTTCTGCATAGGTTTTACCTCCTTTGTTGCCGTTTTCCTCGTTCATGAAGAAAACCAACCTTAATGTATGTTTCGGTTGGTAATTCAATACGTTAAGAATACGCAGTGCTTCCAGGCAATGAATGACACCAGCACCATCGTCGTGTGCACCTTCACCCGTGTCCCACGAATCAAGATGTCCACCTAAGGTGATGAGTTTATTGGGATGAACTTTTCCTTTAAGTTCAGCGATTACGTTGAATGAAGGTTCATCAGGATAAACTCGGCAATCCAATTCAAATAGAAACGTAACTTTTCCAGATTGGATGAATTCATGTAACTGTTCAGCATCAGCAGTTGATAACGCTGCAGCCGGAATGCGGTTCACATTTTCTTCGTATTGCATCGAACCTGTATGTGGATGTTCATCAATTGGCATTCCTATTGAGCGAATAATAACCGCCTTTGCACCTAATTTCGCACTTTCAACAGCTCCCTGACCTCGAATGGCATAACATCCTCCATACGCCTTGAACGTACTAATTTGTTGTTCATCCATTGGTTGGTTCAAAAAGACTATTTTCCCTTCAACCTCTTTTTTAGGTGCTTTTTTCAATAAGTCTAAGTGAGAAAACTCAATAATCTCTCCACTTAGTAGACCGTTTGTACCGATTGAACCACCAAGTGCAAGCAGGTTAATAGGGATCAACTTTCCATCATTCGTTTTTATCCATCCTGATTCTTTAGTTCCTCTCTCCCAATGAGGAACCATTACTTTTTGTAAGTAAACGGAATCAAACTTGTAGGATTTCATGAGTCGCTCACTCCATTCAACGGCCATTTGAGCTTGCGATGACCCTGAAAGTCTAGGACCAATATCTTTGCATAAGCTTCTCAGATTTTCATAGGCGTGACCTTTTGAAAGCGCCTCATTGTAAATTGTTCGGATGAACACAGAATCTTCTTGTTGGGCCTGAAGGTTAATTCCTGCGAAACAAATTAAGTAACTAATAAAAAGCTTATTCATGAGCAGATAGGTAGTGTTCAAGGTTATCCAATCCTTTCGAAAAATCCTTTGTTAAGTAGCCTTTCATGACGTTTCCAAAAAACCGGTAAATCGGATTTGAGCCCATTTCAGATTCAAAATGCCACGTTATGATTGAGGAATCATTATCAGCAGTGATAATAAAAGAAGTTTTTACGTTGTTTTGAGTACCGAAACTTAACGTAAAATCAATTCGTTCATTCGCTTCGATGTGATCAATTGCCATTCTTCCAGAACCAACTGATCGGTTACCTTTCCATGTGTAAATACTACCAACTGTGAAAGGTTCACCTGTTATTGACTGACTCATTGATGGGTCTTTTTCGCTCCAAGGGCTCCATTTTACAAACTCTTTAAAATCTCCACAAGCTTGGAAAACAACATCTGCTGGCTTGGTTATTTTCCGTGAAATGTCCAAAATAATAGTTTTTGGAGAGTTGTATCCAATGACAATAACAACGAAAAAAATGGTCAAAATGCCAAGTAGAATTGCAAGAATAATTGACATGGTACTTGATTTTTGACTAAGGTACGACAAAAATGAATAGCTCCTTTTCCGCGATCCCTTCGAATCGATTCATTATCTTTATCTTTGTTCAAAATTTTATTCATGTCATTGAAATGTGGGATTGTTGGATTGCCTAATGTAGGTAAATCCACCTTGTTTAATTGCTTATCGAATGCCAAAGCGCAGTCTGCTAATTTTCCGTTTTGTACGATAGAGCCGAATATTGGAACCATATCTGTTCCAGATTCTAGATTAGAAATTCTTGAGGGGCTTGCAAATCCGCAACGCGTTATTCCAACAACGATGGAAATTGTTGATATTGCGGGATTGGTGAAAGGTGCTTCGAAAGGCGAAGGGTTAGGTAATCAGTTTTTGGCCAATATTCGGGAAACAGACGCAATCATTCATGTGTTGCGTTGTTTTGACGACGGAAATATTATTCACGTTGATGGCAGAGTAAATCCTGTGGGTGATAAAGAAATTATTGATATCGAATTGCAGTTAAAAGACTTGGAGACAATCGAAAAACGAATTTCGACTATAGCCCGTGTTTTGAAATCCGGTGACAAAGATATTGTCAAAGAGAATGATTTAGCTACTCGCATTAAAACGGCTTTGGAGCAAGGAAAATCGGTTAGAGCCATAGATTTCGATGAAAATGAAAAAGAAATTGTAAAGCGTTTTCAATTGATTACTTCTAAGCCGGTTATGTACTTGTGTAATGTGGACGAAGGATCAGTCAAAACCGGAAATAAGTACGTGGATAGCGTAAAAGAAGCGGTAAAAGACGAGCAAGCGGAAGTATTGGTCATTGGTGCTAAGATTGAATCCGATATTACAGAATTGGAAACTTATGATGAGCGACAGCTGTTCTTAGATGAATTGGGATTGGAAGAACCTGGGGTTAATCGATTGATTCGCTCGGCTTACAGGTTGTTAGAACTTCAAACGTATTTTACAGTAGGAGAGAAGGAAGTGCGCGCGTGGACCGTTCGGACTGGAATGACTGCACCTCAAGCGGCAGGTGTAATCCACACAGACTTCGAGAAGGGATTTATTCGCGCTGAAGTGATGAAATATGTCGACTACACCACACTGGGATCGGAACAAGCAGTAAAAGAAGCCGGTAAATTTAAAGTGGAAGGTAAAGAATATGTTGTTGAAGATGGAGACATCATGCACTTCAGATTTAATGTATAAACACATTTACAATGATAGAAGCAAATAATCCAGCGTTAACCTCTTGGGTTGAGGTACCCGAAAATTCAGATTTCCCGATTCAAAATTTACCATTTGGTATTTTTAAGACCGAATCTTTATCACCCCGCGTTGGTGTAAGGATTGGAAATCATGTAGTGGATTTAAAAACGCTATTTGTATTGGGTTATTTGGAGAACTTACCATTTGAGCTGGCTGATTTTGACAACAATTTCCTAAATTCATTAATGAATAAAGGTAAACAAGGGACGCGAGCCTTGCGCAATAGGATATCAAAATTACTTTCAAGTACACAGCCAGATTTACAAAAAAATGAGCACCATGTGGAGCAGGTTCTGATTGCTGTGGACCAAGTGACGATGTGTATGCCAGTGCAAATTGGTGATTACACTGATTTTTATTCCTCCAAAGAACATGCAACAAATGTGGGTATGATGTTTCGTGATCCTGCGAATGCATTATTACCCAATTGGCTTTGGATTCCTGTAGGTTACCACGGTAGAGCTAGTTCGGTTATCTTGTCTGGGGAATCCATTTACCGTCCAAAAGGACAAATTAAGCCTGATCCAGCTGCTGACCCGATTTATGCACCTTGTCGCAACCTGGATTTTGAATTGGAAACTGCATTTATCACATATGATGGTAAACCCTTGGGTGAATCAATTTCAACAACTGAAGCTGAAGATTTTATTTTCGGAATGGTACTATTCAATGACTGGTCTGCCCGGGATATTCAGACTTGGGAATACGTTCCCCTTGGACCGTTTTTAGCGAAGAATTTTGCTTCAAGTATCTCCGCATGGATCGTCACATTGGATGCATTAGAACCTTTCAAAACAGCTACTCCACAACAAGATCCTAAGGTGTTAAGTTATTTGGAATTTGAAGGAAAAAAATCGTATGATATTCATCTTGAAGTTGCCATAAAACCCAAAGAATCTTCTGAAAATATAGTGTCTAGGTCAAATTTCAAATACATGTATTGGAATATGGCTCAACAATTGGCGCATCATACGGTTAACGGGTGCAATATTCGTTGTGGCGATCTAATGGGTTCTGGTACTATATCTGGACCGACTGACGATTCTTACGGCTCCATGCTTGAATTGGCATGGAAAGGAACTAAACCTATTCCAATGAATGATGGAACAGAACGAAAGTTTATTCAGGATTACGATACGGTTATTATGCGTGGTCACGCTTCAACTGGAACGATTCGAATAGGATTCGGTGAGGTAGTTACAGAGGTTTTACCAGCAAAATAAAGTAAATGGTTCATCCTGTTGGTTTTCCGACGATTGATTTAGAACAGGAGAGAAGAGAAATTCTCAATGCGTTTCGTGGATTGATGCGTTCTACGAAGGACCGTTCGCGTGAGGATACTCGGATGATCCGGAAAGCTTTCGATATGGCTGTTGAAGCGCATAAAGATATGCGTCGAAAGTCAGGGGAACCCTACATTTATCATCCAATTTCTGTCGCGCGGATTTGTTCTGAAGAAATGGGTTTGGGAGCCACTTCAATAGCTTGTGCTCTTTTACACGATACTGTAGAGGATACGCACATTTCACTTCAAGATATCGAAGATCTTTTTGGAACGAAAGTCCGCACAATAATTGATGGATTGACGAAAATTCCGGAGGTTTTTGATGAAAATGCTTCTATTCAGGCCGAGAATTTTCGTAAAATGATCTTGACCATCTCGGATGATATTCGAGTGGTTTTGATAAAGCTTGCCGATCGATTGCATAACATGCGCACACTTGGAAGTATGCGTCCAGATAAACAGTTGAAAATCGCATCTGAAACCAAGTTTCTATACGCACCGCTGGCTCATCGATTGGGATTGTATTCGATCAAAAGTGAGTTGGAGGATCTTTCTTTATTGTATTGTGAACCTGAGGTTTACCATATGATTGAATCCAACCTTAAATCGACAAAGGATGTCCGAAATCGATTTATTCGAAGGTTCATGCAACCGATCAAAGATGTTCTAGCTCAAGAAGGTTATAATTTTGATATCAAAGCACGCACGAAGTCTGTATCCTCAATATGGAGAAAGATGCAAGTAAAAGGTGTTCCCTTTGAGGAAGTTTATGATCTTTTTGCTATTCGAATTATAGTTGATTCACCGCTCGAAATAGAGAAGTCCGATTGTTGGCACATTTACAGTATAGTTACCGATTTTTATCAACCTAGTCCGGATCGATTACGCGATTGGATTTCAACACCACGGGCCAATGGATATGAATCGTTGCATACGACAGTAATGTCTCCGCAAGGTCGTTGGGTGGAGGTTCAGATTCGTTCCAAACGGATGGATGAAATAGCAGAAAAAGGTTTAGCGGCTCATTACAAGTATAAAGAGTCTAATTCTGATGAGACGAAACTTGATCGCTGGCTGGCTGAAATAAGAGATTTATTGGAGAATCCTGATGTGAATGCGATGGATTTTGTCAATGAATTTAAGGCTAACTTATTCGCAGATGAAATTTATGTCTTTACGCCAAAAGGCGAGTTGCGTGTATTACCTGTAGGATCAACCATTCTTGATTTTGCATATGATATTCATACTGATATTGGTAATACGTGCATTGGAGCAAAAGTGAACAATCGATTAGTTCCGTTGAGCTATCAGTTGAATAATGGAGATCAGCTAGAGATCATCACTTCTAAAAAACAAAAGCCACACGATGAATGGCTGCGTTTTGCGCAATCGGCGCGCGCGAAACAAAAAATAAAGTCGGCATTAAACGACGAAAAGAAAAATATTGCTTCAGATGGAAAGGAACTATTGGAGCGGAAAATGCGCCAGTTCAATTTGAAAGTTAATGCTGAGAACATTCTTTTTCTTGAAAAATACTTTCATCAACCCAATTCTACTGAGCTCAACTTTCGCATTGCAAAAGGAAAAATTGACCTTTCTAAATTGCGAGATTTAGAACAAATAAATGGTGTATTAAAGAGCACTGTAAAGGTTAAGACCAAAGAAAAACACGAACGTCACGTTTATTCTAAAATAAATAAGAAGGAAGACACCATCATAATTGGAGAGGATTTTAAGAATATTCAATACCAAATGGCGCAGTGTTGTAATCCGCTTCCTGGTGACGAGATTTTTGGTTTTATTACGATAAATGAAGGAATAAAAGTACACCGTACCAATTGCCCGAATGCTGAGAATCTGATGTCCAAAATGGATTACAGGTGCATCAAAGCACGTTGGAAATCTCAAGAGTTAATTGAACGGTTAGCAGCGATAAAAATAAATGGAATTGACAGTATTGGTTTGGTTAATAGGTTGACTGAAATTATTTCAAACCAACATAATGTCAATATGAAATCCATCTCATTTGAAACGGAAGATGGTATTTTCGAAGGTCGAATTAAAGTAATGGTTTACGATACCGAGCACTTGGAGCAACTCATGCGAAAATTTGAACAAGTAGATGGTGTGCAGCGAGTGGTAAGATGGGATCTACAAGAAGAAGATAGTCTTAATGAATGATTTCTTCCCAACTTTTCGGCCGTAACATTGGATTCCATTTAAAGCTAGGAATGAATTGTTCGTCTTTGTTGATTTGATTCATTGGATAAAATACACCATCGGGTTTTTCGAGATAAGTAATGCCAGTAACTTCACCGCTATCTAAGTAAATATTTATATCACTTGAGTATAATCGGTTCATTCCTTTGCGTTTAACCGTAACTAGTGTGTCTGTCTTTAACTCTTCTTCAGGAAAAAAAACTGTTTGCGCATTACCTCTTACATCCGTTCGGATTAATTCATTTTTTTGAAAGTAAGCGTTGATGAATTGACCCGCCACTTGATTGTAATAGGTGCCAGAATCGAGTTCCATTACCACGGATGATTTCGTGCGAATTTCAACACGCTCAATAACACTGTCGTTCAAAAACACACGCATGGTGTCTCCTTTTAATTCGGCGTTCCTTGACCAAAGAATGGGGGAGTAAAACAAATTCAAAACCTGTGGTTGTTGATTCATGTACAAGCTGTCACAAACCGCTTGAACAGTACTATTAAATACTTTTACGCTATGAAAAGCTTTTGTGTAAAGCCCTTTATTTAAGGTGTCGTTCTGATTAAATAAGGTGTCCGCATGTACATAAAGTGTATCCTTTCCGTTTACCTTTCTGGCAAGGACATGGCCCGTTAAAAACTGACTGTGTGTTGTGTCTGAATTTACTGCGTAATCCCCATAAAAAATAGTTTTTTCGAGCGTATCGTGAAGCTCAACATGTCCTTTACCAATTGATTTCCCAAGTTGAGGTTGATAGAGTAGCGTATCGCCAATCATTGTTCGGGCTTCTTGTTTGACCCAGGCATTTTTAATGAGACTTCCTTCCTGTGTTTGGACATTGAACCAACCTCGTTCACAGAACATTTTGGTATCTCCTCTAAGGATGGTAGTTGGTCCGAAAAATTGCGTAAGTTGTTTGGCGTATCTGTATTGAAGGGTGTCAGTAGTCATTGATAACTCTTCATTTTTATACTGAACTTTCCCGCTAAAAAAGAAATCTTTCGTGTCTGGATAAAAGTACCCGATTTTACTTTTAATGACCTCTTTTGAACTAATACTCTCTATTTTACCCCAATTAGTGTATGTCGCTCTTCCTTTTTTTGCATCGTAATCTAATGAATCTGTACTAAGCTTGTATTCTTGATCCCGAACACGCACATGTCCCCAAAGTTTTGCTTTTTTTGTTTTTCCATTGTAATCGAGCGAGTCACAATATAAATTGATAGCATCTTTTACGATATGTACCTTTCCGAAAGCCTTAACCCGTTGTTGTTTATCGAAATAATGGGCAGAATCACAGTACATCGTATTTCCTTGATACACGAAGTTTACTGTGCCAACTAGACGATGTGCACCAGATTTGCTATCGTATCCTAATTTTTCAGATCCAGGCAGTAATTCTAATGTTTTACCTTGACCGTAATTCAACAATGGCCAGAAAAGAGAAGCACTTATGATTAGCGCGAAAATGACCGATTGTCTATATTGTCTCAAGATTTAAGTAGCGTTTGTTTTCTATCTGGACCTACTGAAACGACTGTAATAGGAATTTCAAGCATTTTTTCAAGGTATTCAACATAGTTCTTTAGCTCATTTGGGGATTCATTGTATGATTCCAATTGAGTAAGGTCACAATTCCAACCCTTGAGTTCTTCGTATACTGGAATAACCTCCAATCCATCTACATCAAATGGGAAATGATCAAATCGTTCACCGTTGATGAGGTAATGAGTGCAGACATTTATTTTTTCAAATTTTCCGAGAACATCCGCTTTCATCATTGAAAGTTCAGAAACACCATTTATCATGATGGCGTAC
>JBILNH010000041.1:0-16825 GCA_044375095.1 Crocinitomicaceae bacterium | reverse complement strand
TTCACCCAAACTGGAACCGCTTGGAATGCAACGGCTACAGATAATTGTACCGTTAGCTCTGTGCTTGCAACGCTTTCTGGTGCAACAACAGCTACTGGATTAACAACACTTGCTGGGGTTGATTTCAACCTGGGGACAACTACAGTTCTTTGGACAGTAACAGATAATTCAGGAAACACCAATTCGTGTGCATTCACTGTAACAGTTGCCGATTCAACAGCACCGTCAGTAATCAGTTGTGCATTAACTGGAAATCAGCAGGTGTCAACCTCTGCAGAATTGTGTTACTACCTGAACCAAGGAGCAAGCTGGAATCCAACTGCGACTGACAATTGCAGCACGGTATCAATGAATTATACACTCAGTGGGGCGACATCCGGGACAGGAACCTCACTCAATAATGTACAATTCATGCCAGGTACGACAAACGTCAACTGGACAATCAGCGATACTTCTGGAAACGTCAGCTATTGTGCCTACAGCATAACGGTAATAGACAATCAAGATCCACAAATCTCTTGTATTGCCAACCAAACAGTAGCCACACAATCGACCACATGTACCTTCTTGCAGACTTCGGCTGCTTGGAATGCTTCTGCTTCTGATAATTGTACCGTAAGCACATTGAGTTATGTCTTAACCGGAGCAACAACAGGAACAGGAACATCGCTTCAAAACGTGGCGTTTTCTCCTGGAGTTACGACTGTCACTTGGACAGCAACAGATAATTCAGGAAACACCAATTCATGTGTGTTCACTGTAACTGTAGTCGATTCAACAGCACCGTCAGTAATCAGTTGTGCATTAACTGGAAATCAGCAGGTTTCAACCTCTGCAGGATTGTGTTACTACCTGCACCAAGGAGCAAGCTGGAATCCAACTGCGACTGACAATTGCAGCACGGTAAGTATGAATTACACACTCAGTGGCGCAACAAGCGGAACTGGAACCTCACTCAACAATGTACAATTCATGCCAGGTACGACAAACGTCAACTGGACAATCAGTGATACTTCTGGAAACGTCAGTTATTGTGCCTACAGCATAACGGTAATAGATACTGAAGCCCCAACCATCTCAGGTTGTCCTCAGAATATATCCGTTGCTTCTCAATCGACAATATGCGGACAATGGGTAGAATGGAATTCGCCTTTGGCGAGCGACAACTGTTCCGTTTCTATGACTGAAAGTCTTGCATCAGGAACTTACTTGCCGGTTGGATTACATACAATTAATTATATTGCAATTGACGGGAATTCGAATTCAACAACCTGTTCGTTTACCGTGAACGTACTTGATACGACACCACCAATTGTAGCTTGCCCATCAACGATTCATTCGTGTCAGTCAACTGTGTCATTTGGATTGCCAAATATATCTGACAACTGCGCTGTTCAGTCAGTGTTACAGACACAAGGTTTACCAAGTCAATCACAATTCCCTATTGGTCAAACTACCAACACGTATTTGGTGACTGACATTCACGGAAATTCATCTACATGCAGCTTTACAGTTGATATCCACACCTTACCTATCATTACTTTGGATGTGAACAATGTGTCTTGTTACGATTTAAACGATGGGGCAATTGACGCAACAGTTACCAATGCTGTAGTTCCATTTACCTATTCATGGACAAACGAACAAACCACAGAGGATCTTGAACAACTCGCACCAGGAAATTACACCTTAACTGTTTCAGACAATTATGGCTGCCAAAGCACGGCGTCTGCAGTAATCACTGAACCAGACGTGTTGGTTTTATTAGGAGATGCGGATAGTGTATCTTGTTTTAACAGTACTGATGGTGGATTTGACCTTAGCGTCAATGGCGGTACTCTGCCATATTTATTTAGTTGGAGCGACGATTCCAGTATGGAAGATCTATCAAATGTGGGAAGTGGAACATACAGCGTGACAGTGAGTGATGGGAATGGGTGTACTGGCGAATTGACAACAGTTATCCTATCACCTGAGGCATTGACAATCCAATCTTCTACCACAAATGCTACGTGTACCTCATCGACAGGAGCAATTAGCATCAATGTAAACGGTGGAACGACACCGTACGCGTTTGAATGGTCAAACGGATCAACAGAAAGTAACCTCACTAATGTACCATCTGGGCTATACACGCTTACGATCACAGATGACAACAACTGTTCAGTTCAAAATACCATGCTAGTGGAATCCTCGACAATTATTTTAGCAGAATTGTCAGCTAAACCTGCCCTTTGTGCTGGAATTGCTGATGGATCTATTCATGCAACTGTTATTGAGGGAACTCCACCGTATACCTATGAATGGTCGAATGGGGCATCAACGCCATCCCTCGAAGCATTATATACAGGAAATTTCTCGGTTGTCATTACAGATAGCTACGGATGTAAGGATACTGTTTTCGCAGAACTTACCGCACCAGATACGTTTTACGTATTGCTGACTCCTTCGGTTTATAGTGCAGGAACGAACATTAGCACGTATGGAAATGATGACGGATTCATTCTTACTTCTATACAAGGCGGCAATTCGAGTTACACCTACAGTTGGTCCAACGGATCAATACAATCGGACATCTACAACCTTACAGCTGGCAATTATGCTGTAATTGTGACTAACGAGAATGGCTGTGAAGTTAGTGCAAGCATCACGTTAACACAACCGAACGCATTGGCCTTACCGAGTGGACTTTCACCAAACGGAGATAGTGACAATGACTTTTTTGTTGTTCGAGGAATTGAATCTTATCCTGATAATGATATTGTCATCTTCAACAGGTGGGGAAATGTGGTCTATCAACAGAATGATTACAGTAATGAATGGGATGGCGTTAACAGAAATGGTGAAGAACTTCCGGATGGAACCTATTTTGTAATTCTTCGGGCATTTGGAGAGGAAACCATCACATTGAAAGGATACGTTGATTTACGCAGGTAATAGTTATAAAATAAAACAATCGTTATGAAAAAAATAAGTATTAACCTTTTTTTCGTGTTCGCTTTTGGCGCGAATGCAATTGGTCAACAAGATCCGATGTTAAGTCAATATATGTTCAACGGACTGTATTTAAATCCGGCATATGCTGGCTCACATAAATACTGGACGAGTACACTTACTTACAGGAATTAATGGCTCACCAAAAACAGCCATTGCTGCAGTAGACGGCCCACTCCCTGGAAAAAACATGGGTTTGGGTGCCCTTTTTATGCATGACCAAATCGGTGTAACCAAACAAAATACGGCACTTGTTCATTACGCTTATCAGCTGCGATTTGGTGACTTCGGAAAACTAGCATTTGGTGCTCAGGCAGGTATATCGCAATTCAGTGCACGGCTAACTGATCTAACCGTGTGGGATGAGGATCAAGTATTTCAGAACGATTTAAGCAGTAAAGTCCTGCCACGATTTGGAATTGGTGCCTATTGGTTCAGTGAAAAATGGTATGCCGGTATATCCGTACCAACACTATTTGCCTATGATTCCGATGAAGCATTTGAAATCGATGTCAGTCGGGCGACTTTTCTAAGGAGGCATTATTTACTCACAGGCGGATACGTATTCAACATGAATCAATGGTGGAAGCTTAAACCATCGGTGCTTTTAAAATATGTTCAGAACGCGCCTCTTGAAGCAGATATTAACCTCAGTTCGGTATTCCTTGATCAATTTTGGATTGGAGCATCATACAGAACTGGCGATGCGGTGGCAATTCTATTAGAATATCAATCTCCAGCCTATTTCCGCATTGGATATTCCTACGACATCACCACTTCCAAATTGCGCAACCATTCATCGGGTTCACATGAAATCATGATCGGATTCGATTTTGGAAGAAATTTAGTCAAAGTAAAAACTCCCCGCTATTTTTAATTCAACCAGCATGAAAACAACGCAACTAACCTTTATAAGCATATTAGTTCTAACTGGACTTTTAGTCTCTTGTGCCTCTTATCATATCGAAAAAGGAGAGGAAGCTTACGAATATTTGCAGTATTCCAGAGCAATACATCATTTTGAACGGATCAACCAACGAAAAGTAACTACAACGATGACTACGAAATTGGCGGATAGCTACTTTCGTGCAGGGCGGTTTCAGGAGGCGAAAACACTTTATACTGTCGCTTTAATTGATCCATTCTTAAATGTAAAATACAGAAAATCTTATGCTGAGGTATTAATTGAACTTGGCGAATATGTTGCTGCAAGAAAACAACTCACGCACTATTTAGAAAAGCACAATTCAGATAAAGAGGCTCAAATGATGCTCGCTGGAATCAATCAATTAAATGATCGGTACAGGGATACCACACTTTACGCACTTGAACCGATCCGTCAGCCGGAATTCGTGAATGCATTCAGTAGTACGCCATTCGGTAATGGAATTGTTTTTTCTGCAGATAAAGAAATAAATGGAAGGAGAAAAACGAGTAGCTGGACAGGGAATTCATACCTTGACCTCTACTATATCGAAAAAGATCCGATGGGAAACTGGACAGAAGCTGTCGCATTGGATGGAAAAGTTAATGGTAGATTACATGAAGGACCTGCATCCTTTTCTGCTGATGGAAAGACCATGTATTTCACCAGAAGCAATTACTTCAAACGAAAAATGGAAGTCAATGACCTAGATGAGAATAACCTCAAGGTGTTTTCTGCCAAACAAGTGGATGGTGAATGGAAGGAACTGGCGGAATTCCCTTTCAATAGTGACTATTTTTCTTGTGGCCATCCGGCATTATCCGCTGACAATTTATCGATGATCTTTGTTTCAGACATGCCAGGTGGCTACGGTGGAACTGATTTATACATTACATTTTTCATCAATAACCAATGGACCCAACCAGAAAACCTCGGTTCACACGTAAATTCGGCAGGTGATGAACAGTTTCCATTTATTCATGAAAACGGCGAAGTGTACTTTTCATCCAATGGACACAACACCATGGGTGGTTTAGACGTATTTGTCACACAAAACAATGGACTAAGGTGGTCAAAACCTATCAATCTCAATTACCCAATAAATTCATCTAAAGACGATTTTGGATTTGTCCTAAAGCCAGGAGGACGCGAAGGTTACTTGAGCTCAGCCCGATTCAGTACGGATAAAATCTATACCTTCAAAAAATTCGACCCTGCCTTCAATTTATATGGTTTTGCTCATATAAAAGGGGAAAAAACACCGGTAGAAAATGTGCGCGTTGAAATTGAATTATCTTCAGGTGAAGCCATTCAGTTAATTAGTAAGTCAGACGGAACCTTTCACATGGATTTAACACCCAATGAATCTTACCATCTAACTTGTAAAAAAATGGGATGTTTTGGCGAAACAAGCGAATTAAGCACAAAAGGACTGATTTACTCACAAGATTTTTATGTTGATTTTGAAGTAGAAGAAATTGTCATCAATAAACCAATTGTACTCAAAAATATTTACTACGATTTTGACAAGTGGTTCATCCGAGCAGATGCGGCAATTGAGCTCAACAAACTCGTGAAATTACTTAAGGATAATCCGGGTATCGATATAGAAATGGGATCACACACAGACGTGAGAGGCACAGACGATTACAACCAGGTCTTGTCTGAAAATAGAGCAAAGTCAGCTGTTGAGTATTTAATCGAACAAGGCATCGAGAAGAATCGGCTTACTTTCAACGGTTACGGAGAACAAGTCCTCGTCAATAAATGTAAAAATAACGTCCTCTGTTCAGAAGAAGAACATCAAGAAAATAGAAGAACTGAATTCAAGGTGACAAAAATTCGAAAGTAAACTGTTCCTCTAACAACTAATCAAAAAGTCCGAAAGGGCTTTTTTTTTGCTCTTGTAAGTTTTGTTTCAATTTTAACTATTTTAGGGCTTTATTCAACTACTGTATGAAATACACACTGAGTATTTTTCTGGTTTTTTTCGCTCTAATTAGCCATGCGCAACAAGGTACGGTTGCTTCCGGAGGGACTACAAACGGTAATGGTGGATCATCTGATTTTTCCATAGGACAAGTTGTTTACCTCAATTACTCCAATGATTCATGGCAAATTTCAGAAGGTATTCAACAACCCTTCGAAATTTATCAGGTCAACTCATTGCCAGAAGAAAACCAGCTATTCGTCACTTTTGGCCCCAATCCAACAGCCGATCAATTGACTATTACCATTGAAAATTCAGCTCATAAAGACTTGACTTTCTCTCTGGTAGACTTGAACGGGAAATTGATAATTGATGGCGATCTTCAAGGCTCAAAAAATGAACTAGATCTAAAAATGCTCGCTCCTGCGCAGTACATGCTTACGATTTACAAGTCAAACAAACCTGTTAACGTGTTTAAACTCATTAAAAACAACTAACTATGAAATCTCTCCACGTATTTTTAATTCTATTTTTTACATTTTTAACCAATTCTCTGGTGGCACAAGCTCCTCAAAAAATGAGCTACCAAGCTGTAATTCGCAACAGTTCTGGTCAATTAGTTACAAACACGTCAATTGGCATGCGAATTTCTATATTACAAGGAAGTGCTACAGCAAATCCAACATATGTTGAAACTCAATTTGGCCCAACAAATTCAAACGGTTTGTATACTGCTGAAATAGGTGGAGGATCTGTAGTTTTTGGTAATTTCTCGACAATCGATTGGTCGAATGGACCATACTTCATTAAATCTGAAACCGATCCAAATGGCGGTGCAAATTACAGCATAGTCGGAACTACACAGCTGCTTAGCGTACCTTACGCATTGTTTGCAGCAAACAGCGGAAGCAGTATTGCCGGTCCGCAAGGCCCGCAAGGTTTAACAGGTCCTGCGGGTGCAACAGGCCCTGCTGGACCGCAAGGAACCGCTGGATTAAACGGAACGAATGCAGTTGTGAAAACAACGGCAATCAGTGCCGGTGCCAATTGTGCCACTGGCGGTATTCGCGTTGAGTATGGTCAAGACACCAACAACAATGGTGTCCTTGATGCTGCCGAAATAAATGCTTCACTTACCCAATATGTCTGCAATGGCGCAGCTGGACCACAAGGAGCAATAGGCGCAACGGGTGCAACAGGACCGCAAGGTTCAGCAGGTCCAACAGGTCCGCAAGGACCTCAGGGATTACCTGGTGCAGATCAACAAACATTAAGTATTTCCGGAAATACAGTTTCCATTTCTGGAGGGAACTCAATTACTGTAGACGGATCATCTTCGAATGAATACCAAACATTGACTCTTGGTTCGGTGTCGGGTGGAAATGTTCCAGTTATTCTTTCAGGAACAACAGCAGGTGGTGCGTCTACGCAAGTTACAGTTGATGCATCTGCAACAAATGAGTTACAAACATTATCAGTGAGTGGTTCAACGTTAAGTATTTCAGGTGGAAATTCAGTTACCTTGCCTTCAACAGGCGGTAGTGGTGGAACATTAGATCAAGCGTATGATTTTGGTGGAGCAGGACTCGGAAGAAGCATCACTATTGATGCAGGAGCATTACAATTAAACAATAGCGGAGTAAACACAACTGCATTGGAAATCAACTCTTCGGTGAGCAATTCTACAGCAGTTTTGGCTAATGTAAGCGGAATTGGTGTTGGATTTCGATCCGAAAGTACCTCACCGTCCAATACATTTGCCGCTATCCAGGCAAATACAAACAGTTCCACATCCTCTAATTCAGCGATTTTAGGACAAAATACTGGAACTGGTTATGCAGTTTCAGGTCAGATCCCAGCTACTGCATCTGGATTGGCCGCAGTCTACGGAAATAACCTTAGAACGGCTGGTGGTTATGGTGTTTATGGACAAGGATTCAATGGTGTGGTAGGACAAACGACCTACGGAGCAGGTTATGGAGTTTATGGATCAAATACCGGAACTTTGCCATTAAATTCATTGAGAATAGGAGTATATGGGTTAGGATTTAATGGTGTTTATGGACAAACGACAGATCCTGTTAATGGTTGGGCAGGATATTTCACCGCTGATATTGGCACTGATGGCGCTGGCTACGCACTTGGTGGTTGGATAAATGCCTCGGACAAACGACTAAAATCAAATATCGTCCCCATCAAAAGTGCATTGTCAATAGTAAAAAAATTGAATGGTAAATATTATACCATTACCACGAAAACAAAACTGCCGAACGGTGAAGTTCAGTCCCAATCGAAACAACAATACGGCGTCATTGCTCAAGAAATTGAACCCTTACTACCCGAATTAGTGAAAGAAAAAGCCATTTTTATAAATGCTGGTGATGATACATTGTACAAAACCGTTGATTACATCCAATTGGTTCCAGTACTTCTAGAAGCAATCAAAGAGCTGAGCGGAGAGGTTGATGCATTAAAAAGTGAACTAGAACAATTAAAAAGTAAGTAACTCTAAACTATCAATCTTATCATGTGTTTAACTACTGGCAATCTTAATTTTTCAGTATGGAAACAATTTTGGGTGATTTACAGTGGCGTTACGCCGTAAAAAAATTCGATTCAACAAAACGATTAAAAGAAGAGCAACTGAATACGCTGTTGGAGGTCATTCGACTTGCACCTACTGCTTATGGATTGCAGCCCATTGAAGCGATCGTTGTGCAGTCTCCTGAACTTCGCGAAAAACTTTTACCGCATTCATTTGGTCAACGACAAGTAATTGATGCTTCTCATCTTATTGTCCTGTGTGCCCAGAAATCATTTGATTCATCTGATATTGACGATCACATCAGACGAACTGAAAATATTCGTCAATTTGAAAAGAATGCGTTAAACAACTACAGTGATTTCCTAAAGCGCACTATTCTTGAGCAAGACGCAAAATCAATAGTAGAATGGAATTCTAAACAAGCCTATCTGGTAATTGGAATGTTATTACACGCGTGTGCCCAACTCAAAATTGATGCTACACCAATGGAAGGATTTGATCCTGAAGGTTATGCTCGAATAATTGGATTAGACGAAACCAAACTACAGCCTGTACTTCTACTTCCTGTTGGATACCGACATGAAGAAGATGCCACTCAGCACCTAAAAAAAGTACGAAAAGAACCTGCTGAAATCATTCGATTTTTGAATTAATCGACTTGAATTTTCGTGCTTATTTCTTTACCGTTAACTAGGAAAATGATTATATAGATTCCTGCATCTCTACCAGAGAAATCAAGATCTATTTGCGCTTTTCCTGATTCAATGTAAGGTTTTACCTCACGACCAGACATGTCCACTGCGGTTAAAAATTCAAAGGAATGACCACTTTGCAATGTGAACCTGTAATATCCATCCGAAATGTGCGCAACTTTTAGTTTTTCGGTTAAGTGCTCTACAATTCCAGCTCCTGCTAATGTGATTTGTTGAACCAACGTATCATCCGAACAAAAACTGCTTGCAGTAAGGCTTACCGTGTAGAAATCTGGTGAGCTGTAAGTATGTTGCGGATTTTCCAACGTTGACGAAAACCCATCTCCAAACGACCAAAAATAGTCTGTTGAACGCCAACTTTCATTTGAAAAATCAACCGTATTTCCATTGATACTAAATGAAAAATCCGCAATAGACAACTCAGAGGTCGGACGTAAATGCCATTGATTGAGGCTGTCCAATACGGCTAAATCTGCCGCCTGCTGCAACCGTTGTGCAGTCAGTGCATCTATACCCATTAATGTAGCAGCTCCGGAGGAAGGAAGTCTAAACAACGACGCGTAAAAAGTACAAGCTGCAAGATACGAACCTTCAGCACTTGGATGTGAACCATCACCACTATACAAATTTATGAGCGGGTAATTATCTCGAATCCATTTCCACGCTACACCGACAGGAGCAATAGAGGCTTGGGCAGAATCTGCAATCCGCACGTATGCATCGCGCAATCGGGAATTCATTTTATCGAATGTATTGATGGAATCCCATTGTGGATCACCATTTTGTCTCCCCCAAGTCATAAAATACAGCGCTTGAGAACAATACCAATTGGCATACACGCTATCTGCCAATTGCACAGCAGGTGGAAGTGTCTGCGTATTTACTTGTCCATAAGGAAAAGATGGCTCTTGACTTTGGCCTTGAAGAACTACATAATCCCATGATTTACTGTAAATTGATGTATAGGTAGCGGCATCATTCACATGACTTTGAAACGTAAATCCACCATTTGCTTTCGTACCAATAGTCAACGTTTTTCCTTTTGATGTGGCGATTGAAGCAACAAGATTGGGAAGATTATTGTATTGAACATAACTGTTGCCAATAAATAAACAAGACAAAGAATCTTGAGCAAAAATCAGGTTTTGACTCTGCAGAATAATGGAAACAAAAAATAAAAATGACTTCAATTGGACGCTATATTTTCGTAATTTCATAGACTAAAGTTGCTGTTTTTCGATGAATACACACACATTCTTTTCTACAAAATTGATACTGCAGATAGTTTTCGTTCTAATCAGTAGTTTTTTTAACCAGCAAGTTGTTGCGCAATTTAGCTTTGAATTCAACACCGATCCAAGGGTTAAAATTGGCAATGACACACTTGATTTGGCTTGGTCTGGAGGTTTAAATTATGTGCAGGCATCAGCTATTGACTATGATTTTGATGGCGATCAGGACCTGTTAATGTTTGATCGGAGTAGCGACAATATCCAGTTGTTCGAACAAATCACAGTAAATGGTCAGAAAAAGTACCAATACGTATACAACGGTGCTCAATTTTTTCCCGCTGATATTCGATACCGAGTAACAACAGTTGATTACAATCAAGATGGGAAGATGGATCTCTTTGCCTATGGAATAGGTGGAATAAAAGTGTACAAAAATTCAGGTGATGCTGTTAATGGGTTGCAGTGGACGGTTGCTAAAAATTTACTCTATTCTGATTATTGGGGATCTTCAATGAATTTATACGTTAGCTCTTCGGATATACCCGCAATTGTAGACGTCGAAGGTGACGGGGATTATGATATCCTTACCTTTCACATAGGTGGTGAGCGACTACAATATCATCAAAACCAAAGTATGGAGTTGTATGGCGTTCCGGATTCTTTGGTCTATGAGCTTAAAAATGAATGCTGGGGGAAATTTCGTGAAGACTTAAACACCAGTACTGTTTACCTAAATGATCAATCACCAGAATGCACGAGCGGTAACGTTCCCGGTGCTGAATACCCAACTATACCTGAATCAGATTTACCAATAAAACCTACTGAACAACAACCTAAACATGCCGGTTCAACTGTTTTGGCAATTGACATTAACAACTCAGGGGTACTTGATCTAGTCCTAGGTGATGTGGCCTACCCCAATATGAATTTACTGATTAATGGGGGAACAAATCCGAATACGAATTCAGCTATGATTAGTGTGGACAACTCTTTTCCGAGCAATTCGCTTCCCATTAACATGAATCTGTTCCCGGCAGCATTTTGGTTAGATGTGGATTTTGATGGAAAGAAAGACCTAATCGTAGGAGCAAATGCAAAAAACATCTCAGAAAATGAATCAAGCGTTTTTTATTACAAAAATGTAGGGACAAATAATGCGCCTACCTTCGTTTATCAAACCAATCGATTCCTTCAAAATCAAATGATTGAGCATGGAACAGGAAGCATTCCTTTTTTGTTTGACACCGATAATGATGGATTAAAGGATCTATTTGTGGCTAATTTCTATAAGTATAAGCCTATTTTAGACAAAAACTCATCCGTTGCATTTTACAAAAATACCGGAACATCCACCAATCCAGTATACACCTTAATTGACAATGACTTTTTAAACCTCTCATCTAGTGAAAACGGATTGCGAATGGTTCCTGCATTAGGCGATTTGGATGGAGATGGTGATCAAGACATGATGCTTGGATTGGAAAATGGAAAACTCACGTATTACCCCAACACAAGTACTGGAACATCAACTACCTTCGGCACTCCTGTTGCGAACTACACTGACAATACAGGAACGACAATTAGCGCTGGTCAATACGCATTTCCTCAGCTATTTGATTTAAATAAAGATGGATTACTGGATCTAATAGTAGGTCGTAAAACAGGAGAAATCATGTATTATCAAAACATTGGCTCAACCACAGCTCCAAGTTTTCAGTTGGTAAATCCGCAATTAGGGATGATTGATGTAGCGACCACATCACCTGATGGATATGCATCACCACACTTTTTTAGGTGGCAAGACACCACTTTTTTATTCCTTGGAGCAGCAGACGGTACATTGCATTATTACAAAGACATCGATTCCAATTTAAATTCCGGAAGCTCGTTTGAATTAATCTCGGCTAATTTCCTAGGGTTGAATTGTGGAGCCTACAGTTCTTTCTGGATCGACGATATCGATAATGACGGATTTTTAAACCTTTTTGCCGGACATGACCTTGGTGGCCTGCTTCATTTTGAAGTTGACCCAAACAGCAACGCATCTATACCTGAAATAGAAAACAATCCATCTTTTGCAGTTTACCCAAATCCTTCGGAAGGTATAATTACGATTGAACGGTATTCCAATCAACCATATGAACTTTCAATCGTTGACTTAACGGGAAAATCAATGGTTAGAGAATTGAAAATGGGCGGGACATCCAACGTTGATCTAGGCCTCCTTTCCAAAGGATATTACATTATCGCGATTACTGAGCAAAGTGGAAATGTAAGTACTAAAAAACTCATCATCCGTTAATCAAATTGCACAATTCGCTCAGTCCAATTTGAGGGAGGTTCACTAATTGATTCAGGCTTGTGTTCGAAAATTCCAAATAACGTTGAACCACTTCCTGACATAGAGGCATACCAAGCTCCTTCTCGATATAAGTTTTCTTTTATAATCTGAATCTCCGGGTGATCATGGAAAATAGAGCGCTCGAAATCATTGACAAGTATTTCTTTCCACGTTTGAATTGGTCGCGAGAGAATTTCTTCTAATGGCAACCGATTATCAGAAGAAAATTGAATGCCTGCATAAGCCTCTCTTGTACCAATATGAATTCCAGGATTGATGATTTTTAACCAATGCCCTTTTAAATCAATTGGTAAAGGCGACAACAATTCTCCCCGACCCTTTGCCAACTGCGCGCCTTCGTTTATAAAAAAGGGACAATCGCTACCCAACTGAGAAGCCAAGTCTTTCATCACGTCTTTCGAACAATTCAATCCAAAAAGTTGATTTATGGCAAGAATAACATAAGCGGCGTCAGCAGATCCTCCACCTAAACCTGCACCCATGGGAATCTGTTTCCGCAGATGAATGTACACATTGGGCGTGTCAAAGCGACGTTGCATCAATCGAAACGCACGTACGCATAAATTGGATTCCACATCTGAATCGACGGTTAAACCCGTTTGCTTGAATTCAAATGTATCCTGAGGAATGACTTCCAATATATCTGTGAATGGAATCGCAAGCATACAAGATTCAATTTCATGATAGCCGTCTGCACGTTTCCCATGAACGTACAAGCCTAAATTGATCTTTGCTGGCGGAAAGAATATCATCCCACAAAAGTAGAAGAACAAAACTATTTTCGTAACTTTCGCCTCTCAAATTCGGAAATTATGGCGGTTTATTTAGACTTTGAAGAACCATTGAAAGCGCTTGAAGAGCAAATCGAGCAAACGAAAGAGATCGGTGCAAGTACGGAAGTAGACATGACGGATAAAATCAATGAACTACAAAAAGTACTCGAATCTAAAACGAAGGAAATATTCTCCGGTTTAACGCCATGGCAGCGTGTTCAACTTTCTCGCCATCCAGACAGACCATACACACTGGCGTACATTAATGCCATTACTGACGGAAAGTTTCAAGAACTTCACGGCGATCGCAGTGTGAAAGACGATAAAGCCATGATTGGCGGTTTCGGTTCCCTTGACGGTCAAACAGTCATGTTCATTGGACAGCAGAAAGGAATTAATACCAAAATGCGTCAATACCGAAACTTCGGAATGCCCAATCCGGAAGGATATCGCAAAGCACTTCGATTGATGAAAATGGCGGAAAAATTCAATAAACCAATTGTAACTTTTATAGATACACCTGGTGCTTACCCGGGACTTGAAGCTGAAGAAAGAGGTCAAGGTGAAGCCATTGCACGTAACATCTACGAAATGATGCGCCTGAAAGTACCAGTCATTTGTATAATTATTGGTGAAGGTGCTTCTGGTGGAGCGTTGGGAATTGGTGTTGGTGACAGGGTTGTTATGTTAGAAAACACCTGGTATTCTGTTATTTCTCCTGAATCATGTTCTTCGATTTTATGGAGGTCATGGGACTACAAAGAACGTGCTGCAGATGCCCTTAAATTGACTTCGTCGGATATGAAATCCAATGGCCTTGTTGATGATGTAATTAAAGAACCATTAAATGGGGCGCACCGAAATCACGATCAAGCATTTCTATCTGTTAAAACATACATTTCAGATGCGATCAACGAACTTTCTGCAATTGATCCGGATAAACGAATTAACGAGCGCATTGAAAAGTTCAACAAAATGGGTGTTTGGAAATAACTCCATTTGAAGTGCTATTAAATTACCCGCATCAATAACAAGTTTTCCATTTTCTCGAATGATGAAATAATCGAAATATGAAGAAAAATAGACGGTAGTGCTTTTAACTACCGTTTTTAGCTAAATTTGATCACTATATCCAATAAATACGACGCTATATTATGTCAAAAATGTACTTCCTTTTGGCCCTGATATTCACTGCAGGGTTTGCCATGGCTCAAGTTTCCCAGCAAGTAACTGGAACAATGGTTGACCAAAAAACAGATGAACCAATCGAAGAACTTGAAATCGCGCTTCGTAACGTTCAAACCAAGGAAGAATTCCGAGTGGAAACGAACGATGATGGGGTCTTTAATTTCAAGAAAATTCCGCTTGGAACGTACGAATTTCACGTAACGGATAGAGATTACATGGATAACCCATTCAAAGTGGAAATCAATGAAGACCATTTGAAAAACTTTACGTTTGGTACACCAATTACAGCGGCTTTAAAAGTATCTTGGTTATTCAATTGGGGTGACCGAACCATCAAAACAGAAAGCGGAAAAACAGTTGTCCTAGAGCATTATTGGTCGCATTTAGTAGGGAAAATTGTGTTGACAATCTATGGTCTTTGCTTGTTATTGGTTTTCTTTTACAGTGTATTGCAATTATCGCTATCTATAGCCTACGTGCGCAATCGTAAAAAGAAACCGGCGAATAAACCAACCTACAACCCCGAAACGACTCCAAAAGTAACGGTGCAATTACCGATGTATAATGAATTGTATGTAGCAGAGCGAATAATCGAAACAATTGCAGCGTTTGATTATCCCGCCGATAAACTACAAATTCAAGTATTGGATGACTCCACAGATGAAACGAAGGACGTCATTGCGAATAAAGTAGCAGAACTTGCCGCCAAAGGAGTAAACATTCAACATATTCATCGGGTAGATCGCACTGGATACAAAGCAGGAGCACTAGATGCTGCAATGGATCGTGTAGAAAGTGAGTTCATTGCTATTTTTGATGCGGATTTCATCCCTGATCCTGACTTTTTGCAAAAAACAATGCCGTATTTCCAAGAAGAGCACGTCGGTGTGGTTCAAACGCGTTGGGGACACATCAATAAAAACTATTCTATCCTAACCGAGCTACAAGCGTTTGGTTTAAATGGACATTTTGCCATCGAACAAGGAGGAAGAAATGCAGTAGGACACTTCATCAACTTTAATGGTACGGGTGGTATTTGGAGAAAAAAATGCATTGAAGATGCAGGTGGATGGGAACATGATACGTTAACGGAAGATCTTGATTTAAGCTATCGTGCACAAATAAAAGGTTGGAAATTCCAATACCTAGAGGATGTCATTGCGCCGGCAGAACTTCCGATTACTATGTCTGCGCTTAAAGGTCAACAGCACCGTTGGATGAAAGGAGGAGCAGAATGTTTCATTAAAATGTGGAAACGCTTACTTACGGCTAAGGATGTTAAATTCATGGATCGCGTGCATGGACTATCGCATTTGTTTAATTCCAGCGTTTTCCTATTTATTTTAATTGTTTCGCTATTGAGTTTGGTTGTGTTGCATGTGAAAGATAGCTTTAGTGACCTGAACTACATCTTGCAATACATGGGCGTATTCATTATTAGTACCATTTTCTTGATGTATTACTACTGGAATGCCTATCGAGATAAAACAGAAAATAAATCTAAATCGTTTATTAGTTTTATTGGTCGATTTTTTCAATTCTTGGTCGTATCTATGGGACTTTCATTAAGCAATACAGTAGCTGTTATTGAAGGTTATTTGGGAATTAAAAGTTCATTTGTTCGAACACCTAAATTCAACGTTTCTAAGAAAAATGAATTTAAGGGAAATAAATACGATAAAAAGAGCCTTTCCATCATCAATATACTTGAAGGGATTTTAATGGTAACTTTTGGATTTACAGCCGTGAACCGCGCGATTTATGGTGATTTAGGCATGATGCCTTTCCACCTTATGTTGTCTATTGGGTACGGTGTTATTTTCTTTTCAACCTTGAAGGAAGTTCGAGAATCTAACGCGTAACTCAAAAAAAACAGCTTACCGATTTTCTCTTTTTGGCACGGGATCGTAACCTGAACCTCCTCTCGGATGGCAGCTTGCAATGCGCTTTATTCCTAACCAAGTACCTTTAATCGGTCCCCAAATTCTCACGGCCTCAATCATGTATGTCGAACAAGTTGGATGGTAACGACAAGTCGCAGGAAAAATAGGTGAAATGATCATTTGATAGATTCTCACGGGAAGGATTATCAACCAATTAAATAAAAACAGCACCTTTCGCATACCCAAATGTACCCATTTTACCAGTGAATGACTTATAAAA
>JBILNH010000040.1:0-17008 GCA_044375095.1 Crocinitomicaceae bacterium | reverse complement strand
TCCAAGGGCATACATCTTGGCAAACATCACATCCAAAAATCCAGTTATCCATTTGTAATTGAAACTGTTTATCAATTAACGCGTCTTTTAACTCGATTGTCAGATACGAAATGCATTTAGAGGAATCAAGCAGGTAAGGTTCAATTATCGCCTCTGTCGGACAGGTGTCAATGCAGCGCGTGCATGTTCCACAATAATCTTTGATGGGACCATCGGGTTGAAGTTGAATATCTAAAATCAATTCAGCGATAAAAAAGAAAGAGCCATGTTGTTTTGAAATAATATTGGTGTGTTTTCCCATCCACCCGGCGCCGGAGCGTTTGGCCCATGCTTTATCCATTACTGGAGCTGAATCCACAAATACCCTACCCCCTACTTCTCCTATTTCTTCATGAATTCGATGGAAAAATTGCTTTAGCTTGTCCTTAATTACGGTATGGTAATCATCACCGTAAGCATACTTAGCAATCTTGTAGGATGATGGGTCTTCACGTTGCTGTTGTTCAGGAAAATAGTTATAAAGCAGTGTTACGACACTTTTCGCGTCATCAACCAATAAACGGGGATCTAACCGTTTATCAAAGTGGTTTTCCATGTACGCCATTTTACCGTGCAACCCTTTATTGAGCCAATCTTCCAGTTTTGGAGCTTCATCTTCAAGGAATGCGGCTTGTGAAATCCCACAAAAGAAAAAATCAAGTTCACTTGCTATACGCTTTATTATAGCGGTATGGCGTTCTATCGACATTGGCAATTAGAATAATCCACCTTGGAACCAACCGCCTTCTTTCCCTAAATGACGGAATGCTTTTTCTGTTGCTTTTCGTCCCCGACTTGTGCGCATTAGAAATCCTTCTTGAATCAAGAACGGTTCGTAGACTTCTTCCAGCGTACCGGCATTCTCACCGATAGCTGTTGCGATGGTTGTTAACCCAACTGGACCGCCATTGAACTTGTCTATAATCGCTTTTAAAATGCGAATATCCATTTCATCAAGACCGTTTACGTCAACGTTCAAGGCCTTTAGTGCGACTTCCGTAATCGCTTCATCGATTTTTCCACTTCCTTTAATTTGAGCAAAATCGCGGACTCTGCGCAACAAAGCGTTGGCTATACGTGGAGTACCTCTACTTCTACTTGCAATTTGATATGCCGCTGCTTCTTCAATTGGAATGTTTAAAAGTCCACTTGAACGTTCAACAATAGAAGTGAGCGTTTTCGCATCATAATATTCCAACCGCGAATTGATTCCAAATCGCGCTCGCAAAGGAGAGGTAAGTAATCCAGAACGTGTCGTTGCTCCAATAAGGGTAAACGGATTTAAAGTAATCTGAACACTTCTTGCATTGGGACCAGTATCAATTAAAATATCAATGCAATAATCTTCCATTGCAGAATACAAATACTCTTCAACAACAGGACTTAATCGATGGATCTCATCAATAAATAATACATCACCCTCACTTAGATTGGTAAGTAATCCAGCAAGATCTCCTGGTTTATCGAGAACCGGTCCACTTGTAACTTTGAAGCCAACATTTAACTCATTGGCAATTATATTTGCCAAAGTCGTTTTACCTAATCCTGGAGGACCATGAAGCAACACGTGATCTAAAGGTTCACCTCTTAGCGTCGCTGCCTTCACAAAAATCTCTAAGTTCTCTACAACCGATGGCTGACCTGCAAAGTCAGATAGCTTTTTCGGACGCAACACCTTATCATACTCTTGATCAGACTGAGCAGCTGCTTCTTCCCTGTAATCGAATGAATCTTCCATGCCTTACAAAGTAACGAAATAAAAAAAGCCTCCCATCATCCGACGGAAGGCTTTTTACAGAATTTCTTTAATTAATGTTCCTCCTCACCTTCAGCAAGTGGAACAGTTTGAGGAATATAATCTTCTTCAGCACCAGGCTTCGAATAATCATAAGGCCAACGGTGAACTGTCGGTAATTCTCCAGGCCAGTTACCGTGAATATGCTCCACTGGTGTTGTCCACTCAAGTGTATTCGATTTCCAAGGATTTTGAGGTGCCTTTGGTCCTCTATAAATACTGTAGAAGAAGTTAAACAGGAATATACCTTGACCAAGTGCCGCTACTATCGCGAAAACGGTAACAATAACATTCAAATCCATAATCATAGCAAATGTGTTAGAATCGAACTGGTCATATACCGAATAATCATAGTATCGACGCGGTGCACCTGCAAGTCCAACGAAGTGCATTGGGAAGAATACGCCATAAGCTCCGATGATTGTAATCCAGAAATGAACATAACCAAGGCGCGTATTCATCATTCTACCGTACATTTTAGGGAACCAATGGTAAACACCTGCAAACATTCCGAATACTGCAGACATACCCATTACAATATGGAAGTGGGCAACGACGAAATACGTATCGTGAACGGCGATATCTAGCGCACTATCCGCTAGGATAATTCCAGTTACACCTCCAGTTATGAATGTAGATACCAATCCGATAGCAAATAACATAGCAGGAGTAAGAATTAACGATCCCTTCCAAAGTGTAGTGATGTAGTTAAATACTTTCACCGCTGATGGAATCGCGATCAAAAGCGTTGTAAATACGAATACACTACCTAAGAAAGGATTCATACCTGTAATAAACATGTGGTGACCCCAAACAATAAATGAAAGGAAACCAATTGCTAGAATCGACCCAATCATTGCGCGGTAACCAAAAATTGGTTTACGCGCATTGGTAGCAATGATTTCAGAAGATAAACCAAGTGCTGGTAACAATACGATATATACCTCAGGGTGACCCAAGAACCAGAAAAGGTGTTGGTATAAAATTGGCGATCCACCATGGTTTGTCAACATCTCACCTCCAACAATGATATCTGAAAGGTAGAATGAAGTTCCAGCAAGACGATCCATTATAAGTAGCAAGGCTGCAGAAAGTAGTACCGGGAAAGATAGAACCCCAAGAATCGCAGTTACAAAAAATGCCCAGATCGTCAATGGCATTCTTGTCATTGTCATTCCAGTTGTACGAAGGTTCAAAACAGTTACGATGTAATTCAATGAACCAATCAACGAGCCTGCAATAAATATAGCCATTGAGAATAACCAAAGTGTCATACCTAGCCCAGAACCTGAAACCGCTTGCGGCAATGCAGATAGCGGTGGATAAACCGTCCAACCAGCCATTGCAGGTCCAGATTCAACGAATAAGGAAACAAGCATGATAATTGATGAGATAAAGAAGAACCAGAACGACAACATGTTCAGGAATCCACTTGCCATATCACGTGCTCCTAACTGCAATGGAATAAGAATATTTGAAAACGTTCCTGATAATCCGCCTGTTAAAAGGAAGAAGACCATGATTGTACCATGAATTGTAACTAATCCGAGGTACATATCTTCTTTCAAGACACCTCCAGGCGCCCATGTTTCACCTAAGAATAAGGTAAGAAAATCTGAACTTTCACCTGGCCATGCCAACTGAATTCGGAAGAGAATCGACAATAACATTGCGATAATCCCCATGAAAACAGCTGTAATTAAAAACTGTTTCCCGATCATCTTGTGGTCGTGACTGAAGATGTATTTCGATACGAAACTTTCTTCGTGGTGATCATGACCGTGATCAGTGTGTCCGTGTGCTTCGTGCGATACTGACGCCATTGTTCTCTTGTTTAAGTATTAATAACTAGATTCTAATTAATTCGCAACCATCATTGTTGTATCTACAGGTGCTGCCGTAGTATCAGCAGGCGCCGCTGTAGCTGCAGCAAAATAAGTATCTCGGAAAGTTGATTTTTCTTTCGACTTCATCCAAGACTTGTATTCACTTTCTTCTAGAACAACAACCATCATTTTCATTTTGTAATGCGCTCCACCACAAATTTTATTACACAACAAGACGTAATTAAATTTCTCATCATTTTTGCGTTTACGCATTTCTTTGGTAGTTATATCCGGAGTAAACTTCAAGCGAGTTGTCATTCCCGGTACCGTGTTCATTTGAGCACGGAAGTGAGGAAAATGTGCGGAGTGGATAACATCTTTCGCACGGAAATTAAACTCGTACTCTTTATTCAAGCACAAATAAAGTGTATCCTTTTGAATGATATCATCCCAAGCATAGGCATCATACTTTTTAGTATGGTGCTTTTTCATTTGATGTAACAGACGAACTAATCGCGTCTTGCGAGATAAGTCTTCTTCCATTTTTTCACGATCTTCAGGTATTAACATGATCGTTCTATCATTCAGTTTTTTAACAAGCGCATCAATTCCTGTTGGACCTGTTTGCATGTTAACAATTGCACTATCAATTGTTTCACTGGTTAAAAGAGCCAATTCATTAAGGTCCGTTGTCAATTTATAATCAAAACGCCCTAATAAATTATTGTCCCCAGCGTAACGTGCTGTCCAATCGAATTGTTTTGAAAAAAGTTCGATACGAATAGCATCTTCACCACTAGCGCCAGTTGCATCATTCCATTTTTTCAATCCTAAAATGATAATTACAGCAAGGACACAAGCTGGAACGACAGTCCAAATCATTTCAAGCTTATTATTATGCGGGAAATAGAAGGCTTTAACCCCCTCTTTTCTAACGTACTTATAAGAAAAGTAAAACAACAGTGTATTCGTCAAAAAGAACACAGCAATGATGATCACGAAATTAAGATTCAACAACCAATCTGTTTCCTTTCCAATTGTCGACGCTGCATCTCCTCGACCAGTCCAACCGTATTCTACCATTAACCAAATAAAAAAGGCATAAAGTAGGACCATGAAAGCGTACATCATTTTACTGTTGAGGTTGTTATCTCTAGTTGAGATTTCATGCTCTCCACGTTTACGTAATTTAGATGATAGCTCATAAATCCGTACCAATTGTGCAACAGCTATTGCTCCTAGTACGATAACAATCAAAATAATTAATTTGCTTTCCATTATCTAGCGTTTATCTGTGATATGAATGTTAATTATATTTCGTGATGGACACTTTCATCCAAGAATGGGTGATTCACAGGAGTAAGTGGGGCTTTTGACAAATTAGTTAATACGACTCGTATAAATAATCCAGCCAATAAAAGGGCCATTCCAATTTCCATAAACCCAATTTTTGCATTTGCCCCTAATGATCCTCCAGTCACCATGATAAATACATCTATCCAGTGACCAGCAAGAATGACTAATCCAACAAAAGTTAGAATTCCAGCATGTCTTTTTGCATCTCTTGACATTAATATTAACATTGGAAATGCAAAGTTGATGAAGAACATAGAGAAGTACAATACCTTAAAGTTTTCAATTCGCATCATGTAATAGGCCACTTCCTCACCAATGTTAGCAAACCAAATCAACATAAACTGAGAAAACCATAAATATGACCACAAGAATGATGTTGCGAATGTCCATTTACCAATGTCGTGTATATGGCTGTCATTAACTTTTGGCAAATAACCCAACGATTTTAAGTAGAGTGTTAACAATACTAAAACAACCATAGCGGAACACCACATTCCAGCGAATGTATACCAACCAAAGAGCGTTGAGTACCAGTGAACATCAATTGACATTAACCAATCCCATGAAGAGGTTGAGCTAAATACGGCAAAGAATACCAAGAATAATGCACCTTTCTTATAGTTTTTAAAGTGTAGCTCCGTTCCACCTACTTGATCTTCTTGAAGAGACCTCATTCTAAAACCACGGAAGAAGATGAAGTATACTGCCATGTACGTAAGCGTTCTAATCCAGAAAAACACTTCGTTTAAATACGGACGCTTTCCTGCGATAATTTCATCGTAATGGTGACTTCCTTTAGTATATGTTTCAGGGTCCATCCACCCGTAGATGTGTGCACCGTCCATGAGTGTAATTACTAATAAAACCAACGCTAGAAGCCCCATGCCATACGGCAAGAATCCAGCGATTGCTTCAATCATACGTTTAACAGCTGCATACCATCCTGTTTCAGTCGCATATTGTAGTGCTAAGAAAAACAAAGCTCCTAGTCCAATAGCCATAAAGAAAAAGCTATTTACCAAACCACTGGTTAAAAGTCGTGTAGCAAAATGGTGATCACTCATATTGGTGAACACACCGATTGCAGTAAACAAAACACCAACTGCAATCAAAATAATTGTCAGCCGATTTGCTTTAGTTGAAATTGAGAATTCCATCGTGATTCGTGTATTATATTATTTCTTGATTGTTGTTGAATCAGCCGCCGCTGCCATCATAACTTGATTTCCCGATGCATCAAACTTTCCATAGTCTGGATTTTGAAACTTACGAACGTAATGTACCAATGTCCAAATTTCCTTTTTAGAAAGTTGAGAAGAATGAGAACCCATAGCTCCTTTACCATAATAGATGGAATAAAACATTTGTCCATCAGACAAGTTTGCACGATCCGCATAATTTGGCACACCGTTATAGGCACCACTCGCTACCATCGGACCTTTACCATCTCCTTTTTCACCGTGACAATGCTGACACATTGCAGTATATAAGTCCTTGCCTTTTTTGAGCATCTCTTCTGAGTTATCAGCTGTTAAACGCATAGGATTCTTGTCCGCAGCCGCCAACATATACTCATCCATCAACGAAAGATCAGATCCATACAAACCATGCGTTTCTTTAAATGCCATGGAAGCTTTTCTCCAATAAGGCAACATAAGGGAAACAGTAGCTGAATCTGTTCCGTAATATGGAATTGTTCCATTTGGTGGAGTCATCGCTGAAAGTTCAGACTTAACACTTTCATTAATTCTACCTCGAATTTCGCCATAATCAACATATGGTTCAATAGCAGGGGAGCGGTACATGTCGGGCATGTATTCCAATCCCGGGCTATCCGGATTTGAAGAACACCCCCCAAACAATAACGCGGTGGCTGCTACTACAGTTAAACTTGCTAATGCCTTAAATTTCATTTTCATCTGGTTAGTCATTTATTTATATCAGACGCAGCAATTACTTATGCTCTGGCAACTTATTTCATTTGTTTTTGGTCCAACTCTACAATTCCTGTTTCACGAATCATGTTTTCCAATTCTTCCACATTGAACCCATGATTTTCTGATGTTCGAATTTCCATCACAAATCGATCGTCTGTTGTACGAGGATCTGGATTTTGTGCCGGCATTCCAGGTAATGTTTTGTTACGCAATAAGTAAGTTATTGCCATTCCATGGGCTGCACAGAGTACCGTAAATTCGAAGGTAATTGGAACAAAAGACAACATATTCTCTAAATAAGAGAAACTTGGCTTACCACCAATATTCATTGGCCAATCTACGATCATGAAATAACGCATTCCTAGAGTAGCTAATGTAGTCCCAGTTAACCCATAGATAAAGGCCAAAATACCAAGACGCGTATTTTTTATACCAATGATTGGATCTATCCCGTGAATAGGAAATGGAGAGAACACTTCAGCAATTTTAACTCCTTTTGATACTAACTTCTTTGCGCCATCTTTTAGCACATCGTCGTCGTCGTACATTGCATATATAACTTTTTCTGCCATGTCTCTGGTATTAATGATTTGAATGATCTGTTGCGTGATGATCCGGTGCGTTTTTGTAAGACTCACCAGAAGATTTCAAAATTGTTTTTACCTCGTTCAACGCCAAAACAGGGAAGTAACGAGCAAACAATAAGAAGAATACGAAGAATAAGCCAATGGTACCGACATACACTGCGATATCAATATGGCTCGGGTAATGCATACTCCATGCAGCCGGAATGTAATCTCTGTGAATGGATGTTACGATGATTACATAACGTTCGAACCACATTCCGATATTCACCACTATTGAAATAATAAACGTAAACAATAAACTTCTTCTTAATGGTCGGAACCACATCAACTGAGGAGAAATTACGTTACACGTCATCATCGCCCAATACGCCCACCAATAAGGTCCAGTAGCCCTGTTAATAAATGCATATGCTTCATACTCTACACCAGAGTACCATGAAATGAATAACTCTGTGATGTATGCAGTACCTACAATAGAACCCGTAACCATGATTACAATATTCATGTATTCTACGTGCTTCGTGTGAATATACGCCTCAAGATTCATGGCTTTACGCATCACAAGGAGAAGCGTTTGTACCATGGCAAATCCAGAGAAAACGGCTCCTGCTACGAAGTAAGGAGGGAAAATCGTGGTGTGCCAACCTGGAATCACAGACGTAGCAAAGTCAAACGATACAATAGAGTGAACAGAGAATACAAGTGGTGTTGCTAATCCCGCTAAAACCAATGAAACCAATTCAAATCTGTTCCAATGTTTTGCTCGTCCAGACCAACCAAAGGAAAGTATTGAATACATCTTTTTTGACAACGGCTTCTTAGCTCGGTCACGAATAGTGGCAAAATCAGGTATAAGTCCGATGTACCAAAATACAAGTGATACAGACAAATACGTTGAGATCGCGAATACGTCCCACAACAATGGTGAGTTAAAGTTTACCCAAAGTGATCCAAATTGGTTCGGCAATGGCAATGTCCAGTAACCTACCCATAAACGACCCATGTGAATCAGCGGAAATGTACCTGCCATAAATACGGCGAATATTGTCATCGCCTCTGCCGAACGGTTAATCGCCATACGCCATTTTTGACGGAACAATAAAAGTACAGCAGAGATAAGCGTACCAGCGTGACCGATACCTACCCACCATACAAAGTTGGTAATATCCCAAGCCCAACCAATGGTTTTATTCAATCCCCATACACCGATTCCGGTACCTAATAGATAGAAAATACTACCTATACCATATAAACCGATAACTAATGCTATTCCAAAAAGGACGTACCACATTTTTGGTGCTTTATCCTCAATTGGTTTACATACATCCTCGGTAATATCATGATAAGTCTTATGACCTAAAATGAGGGGTTCGCGAATTGCTGCTTCTTTATGCATGCTTTCTGGTATTATTCAATTAATGATGTTTGTTCTTTTCTCCGTGCGCTGCTTCTGCATGATGAGTCTCCGCTACTTGAAGTGCATTCAGTAAACTATTCTCTTCATTTCGAACTTTCACTTTAAACCATACGTTCGGTTGTACACCAATTTCCTCAAGCGCTTGGTATGAACGACTGTCAGATGAGCTCTCACGAACCATTGATTTAACGTCATTCCAATCACCAACTACAATGGCATTCGTTGGACATGCATCCACACATGCTGAAACAAAATCTCCATCCTGAACTGGACGACCTTCTTTCTTAGCCACCAACTTTCCAGCTTGAATTCGTTGCACACAGAATGAACATTTCTCCATTACACCACGTGTACGAACAGTAACATCTGGATTCAATACCATACGACCTAAATCGTCTTGTGCTGGGTTAACCTCTGTAAACTTCTTGTAAGAAGGATAATTAAACCAGTTGAAACGACGGACTTTGTATGGACAGTTGTTTGCACAGTATCGTGTACCAATACAACGGTTATACGCCATTTGGTTCAACCCTTCATTACTGTGCATTGTTGCTGCAACCGGACAAACTGTTTCACAAGGTGCGTGATTACAATGGTGACACATCATAGGCATGTGTATAACCTTCGGATTAACAGCTGCAACTTCAGCCTTATCGTAACTAAACGTTTCTTTATCTTTACGCAATCCTGGTGTTGCCTCTTCGTCTGAAGCAAAGTAGCGATCAATACGCAACCAGTGCATTTCACGACCTCTTCTTACTTCGTCTTTTCCGACAACTGGCACGTTGTTTTCAGATTGACATGCAATCAAACAAGACCCACAACCAATACAAGAAGACAAATCAACCGTCATTCCCCATCGGTGGCCAATATTTGCCACTGGATGAGCATCCCATAGATCGAACTCGCTAACTGGTGCTTCAACGTGATTGCCGTCTTTATCTAACTTCTGTAATTTATGTGCTGGATTGTATGCTTCTTTATCCTGACCCTGGAAAATACCTAAAGTCGTCTCACGCACAATTGAATAACGTCCCATCACCGTATGGTGAATTTGCGTAGCCGCTATCGGATAAGTACCTTCAGCCTTTGCTAATGTTCCAGCGGCAGCATATGACATTGTACCGTTCTCCGTTCCAACAAAACCAAATACATTCGCTCCAATCGCTAGTGGTTTTCCACTGTCATCTGTTGCATGTCCTCCGTATTCTTTTGTTTGGAAAGCGGCCTTACCGATTTGTTCACCATTAGCCCCACGACCATAACCAAGTGCGATACCTATCGTTCCTAACGCTTGCCCAGGTAATGGGTAAACTGGCAATGTAACTTCTGAAGAACCAACCTTAACCGTAGCAAGATTCAATCCATGCTCCTGATCAAACGTTGTCACATAACCCTGTTTTTCCATTTCTGAAGGGTTCATCGTGATGTAGTTATCCCACGTCACTTTGGTCATTGGATCAGGTAATTCTTGTAACCACGGGTTATTTGCTTGTAAACCGATTCCAATTCCAGCTTTCTGATACAATTCAACCTCCAACGCAGCTGATTTAGGGAATTGTCCCGCTAAACCACTAAGCGCTGCATCATTGAATGAAACAGCAACAGGCGCAACTTGCATGTCCATACAACTGTTGTGAACAGCCATATTCCAATAGGTTGCGAAATCAGTATATTTTGTTTGTGCTACAAAACCATATTTCTCCCAAGTAGCTTTGATGTAATCGTATGCCACTTTTGAATCTTTACCACCATTAGTCGCTTTTCCTGCCCACACAAGGATCGATTCTAGCGCAGCACGTGTCTGACCTAGAGGACGAATGGTTGGTTGGGCAATAGCGTAATGCGAGGCAGATGGAGCAAAATCAGCCCATGACTCTAACGCATGTTGATCAGGACAAATAAACGTACATTTCGCAGCTGTTTCATCTGCATATTGAGCTAATGAAACAGATGTTTTCACTTTCGATAACGCTTCAGCGAAAGCCTTACCATTTGGTAAAGAGTATACGGGGTTTGTCCCAGCAAATATTACTACATCCGGACCTTTCCCAGCAATCACATCACCAGCAAATTTGATCATCTTACCATCCTCAGATCGGAAAAGATTGATTTCATTTGTTAAATCAATTGTCGTACCGTAAGATCCAAGTAGTGCATTAATCTTATTGGCAAGAACCTGTACAGCTTTATTGTTCGATCCGGCAACTACTAATGATTCACCTTTTGATTTCTTCAATGACTTAATAGCCTCATCGGCAATCGCTTTAACATCACCAGTCAAATTAGATCCACCAACTGAAGGACCACCAATTCCTCTCAATATATAAGCTAAAACAGCAGCTTGTTCGGAAGGCTTGATCATTCCACGGTAATCGGCATTCGATCCGGTTACAGACATAATTGACTCAAACTGGAAATGTTTCGACATCCATTCACCTGAAGGAATTCGTCGTGTTCCGTATTGTGGAGCGTATTGTGTAGATAACAACCATGAATTTAAGAAGTCAGCACCAACACCAACGATTGTTTTCGCCTTAGAAAAGTCATATGATGGGATGGATGCTTTACCAAAAGAAGCAAGGTTAGCTGCTCTCATTCCAGCATAAGAAACCGCATCGTACTGGATGTGCTCAAATTTCGCTGCAGTTGCATCAGCTCCGCCGTTTACTAATGTTGCCATTTCAGCGATAGCCATCTGCACAGAAGGGCTAATGATTGTGTTCGAAACTACTACGACCTTATTCGCTTTTTGAATAGCCGTTTTGATTTTATCATCAACTGCTGTCCACGTTGCATCTGAACCATTCATTTTTGGTCCAGTTAAACGAGCAGAATCATAAAGACCTAAAACGGATGCAATGATTTGCGGATTAGTTCCACCATTGGTCAGACCAAAATCCTTATTTCCTTTAATATAAATCGGTCTACCTTCGCGCGTTTTAACAAGGATGCTCGCATATGACACACCGTCATAGTATGTTGAAGCATACCACGTTGGCATACCTGGAGTAACGTCCTCAGGTTTGTTCACATAAGGTATAACTTTCGTAACAGGTGCTTCACAAGCCGCTACGGTTGCAGCAGCAACACTAAATCCGAGAAATTTAAGGAAATCACGACGAGCTGTTGACGTTTCGTTCAATCGTTCATCTCCTAAAAACTCATCCACACTCAGTTCTGTAGAAAACTCTTGTTCTTTCGATTTGAGGAATTGTGGTGTCTCTTTCAATTCTTCGAGACCTTTCCAATATTTTCTTGTCGTTCCCATACGGTTTATTTCGAGTTCTTCGATTCGTAAATTAATAGTGACATTTCGCACATTCCCATCCACCTAATTCTTTCACAGTGACTTTTCCATCTTCTAGGTATTTACCATAAAGCTTCTTGTCATTGTTCATCAGACGACGGTGAATTTCCTTGTAGTAACCATCTGTTTTGCCATCTACAATTGGTCCATTTGAAATTTCTTTTTCAGCGTGACACTCAATACACCACCCCATTGTCATAGTAGGTTTGGTTAATGGGATGTTGCCTTCAATTTTATTCAATTCAGAAACAGGCCATACCTTTTGAGTTTCTACTTGCTTCGTCATATCTCCATGACACTGCTTACAATCAACACCACCTACGACAACGTGCTGAGAGTGATTAAAGTAGACATGGTCAGGAAGAACGTGCACCTTGTTCCAAACGATTGGCTTTGTTTTACCCGTGTATTTTCCTGGACCTTCTGGACTCCATCCAGCAGCCTCATATATCTTTGCGATTTGCGCTTTTTGAACATCTGTTCGTCCAACAACTTGTTTGTGGCAGTTCATACACACATTGACTGACGGAATTCCAGCTGACTTCGATTTAGTTACCGAACTGTGGCAGTATTTACAATCAATCCCATTGATTCCAGCATGCACTGAGTGAGGAAATGCGATTGGCTGAGACGGCTGGTATTCTTCAACTACACCAATTGAGTATAAACTCAAGAAAAGAATAACAACTCCTGAAATTACAAGAACTAGGGAACCAAGTCCAACATATAGACGGTTTTTCCAAGCCCATGCTTTAAACTCCTCCGTGTATGTCTGTCCTTCAACTGTTTCTTCACCATCTTGCTCAGCAGCAGCTTCTTTCAATTGACGACGAACACCTCCGACAGCCATAATGATTGTAACGAAAATGACACCGAGAATTATCCAAATCCAACTCATGGAAGATTCTTCACCTTCTTCGCCAGTCATTTCACCCTCTGGAGCAGAACCATCCGTAGCACCTCCACCTTGAGGAGCAGCAGCAGGATCTGGTTGTGAATCAACCCAATCTAAAATGGCATCGATTTCTTCTTTCTTAAGTTCTGGAAAGGCGCTCATTGCAGTTGGCGACCAAGTAGAAACAGACTTTGCATACGGATCATTCGCTGCAGCCGTTTGCCAATTGTTTACCCATTGGTATATGGAACCTTCTTTAGCTCCTCCATCTGCCCATTTTTTTCGAGCCTCGAAAAGTTTTGGACCTGTTCCGTTCTGATGAGGCTGGTGACAACTCGCACATTTTGCGTTGAACAAGTTTTCTCCTTGAGCCTGTGCTGTGAATGTTAAGGATGACGCGCTTACAAAAAGCACTCCCAAACACCAAAATTTTAAGTTTCTAAACATCTGACTACTAGATATTTTCATGTAAAAAACTACGCGAAGAATGTTAAAAAAACACGATTCGACGGGAGCAAATTTAGAAGAATCGTAGCATTCACTGACAGTTTTGTGACAAATTTCGCAAAGCCAGTTCTAATTTAAATTCATTCTAAATAATTTAAAAAGGTTTTGTTTTATTCAAGTCAAACAGTAAGAAATGAAAATGAGTATTATTCCACATATTGTTACAAAAACGCACAGCAAGAATATCCTAGAAATCTTACATTTGTAAACTAAAATCTGTACGATGTACATACGCATTCTTATTCTTTTTGTTCTTTTTGAGTCGCCTATACTTTTCGGGCAATTGGGATCTATCCAATACACCTATGACCCAAGGATCGAGGCGCTTATTCGGCAACAAGGAATTCCGGCGAGTCCAAACGGTTCTCCCCAAGTCGCTGGTTATCGTGTTCAACTTTTATTTGATAGCGAAAAAAAAATTGTTGACGAAGCACGTTTAACCGTTGTCAGTGCATTTCCAAAAGTCGATACCTACGTATTTTTCAATGCCCCGCACTTTGTCCTTAAAGTAGGCGATTTTAGAACCTTACTTGAAGCTGAACGCGTAAAAGAGGAGTTAGTCAAAGATTTTCCAGCAAGTTTCATTGTAAAGGAAATGATCAATTTACCGCGTATTGATCAAGAATGATTCGGACCACATGGAAGAACGTTTAGGCAAAGAATACAAATTATGCAGTCGGAAAAGGATACAGTCTATTTTTAACGATGGCAAAAGTATTCGCAGTTATCCGTTTGCATGCACCTACAAAAAAACATCATTTGACGATTCAATTCCCTTTCAACTTGTCGTTTCGGCTCCTAAAAGGATCTTTAAAAAGGCACATGACAGAAATTACATCAAACGGTTAACAAAAGAGGCCATTCGCAAGAATAAATTACCTTTAGCTACGTTTTTAGAAATCAATCAACTTCAGGTAGATCTGTTTATCGTTTACACCACTAAAGAAGTGTTGGATTTGAATCGACTAAATACAGCACTAAATAAACTATTCAATACACTCATACATGAATTGGAAAAATCCCAGCTCTAACAAAGGAATAACTAAACTTATCCTATCCCTTTTCTTCAGTTTAAATTGCCTCAGTTTTTCTTTTGGTCAATCGAACGGATTTGAAGTAATCAAGTCGATGGAACTACTCGACCAGATCTACCAGTACCTTGATATGTATTATGTCGATGTGCCACAAACCGGTAAGCTTGCAAAAACTGGCATCGATGCCATGTTGAAGGAACTTGATCCGTACACTGTTTACTATCACGAATCAAATATTGAAGATTACCGTTTAATGACAACGGGACAATACGGAGGAATTGGTGCACTGATTCGCAAAATTGGAGATACCACGTGCATTGCCGAACCCTACGAGGGCAATCCAGCACAGAAGTCAGGACTAGAGGCAGGAGATAAAATCATATCAATTGATGGAAAAACAATGATCGGTTTACCTTCTGATGACGTTTCTTCTGCACTGAAAGGACCAAAAGGAACTTCTATTGAAATCGAAGTAGAACGGTATAACCAAGGCAAGAAAAAAATCAAAGTTACCCGAGATGAAATAAAACTTCCGGATGTTCCTTATTCCGGAATGCTCAATGAATCAATCGGCTACATCAAACTCAATAGCTTCACTCAAACTGCATCAAGCGATGTGAAAACTGCATTCCTCGAATTAAAAGGCAAAGGAATGAAAGAGCTTGTGCTCGATCTTCGCGGTAATGGAGGCGGTTTATTAATTGAAGCCGTGAAAATTGTCAATTTCTTCGTCGATAAAAACCAAGTAGTTGTTAGTACGAAAGGTCGAGTGGAAGAAGAAAACCGTGTCTACAAAACACTTGAGTCTCCGCTTGACTTAACCATCCCGTTAATTGTGTTAATTGACGAAGGCTCGGCATCCGCAAGTGAAATCGTTGCAGGAAGTATTCAAGATCTGGACAGAGGTGTTGTTCTTGGAAACCGATCGTTCGGTAAAGGCTTGGTTCAACGCACTTATGACCTGAAATATGGTTCGAAAGTTAAATTGACGATTGCTAAGTACTATACGCCTTCCGGAAGATGTGTTCAACGATTGGAATATTATGACAAAGAAGACGGCGAAAAAGTGAAGGAGATTCCAGATTCACTCGTGAAGATATTCAAAACCAAAAACGGGAGAGATGTCATCGACGGACGCGGGATCGATCCGGATGTTAAAATTGAAGAAAACGATCTGAGTCGACTTACCGCAACACTTTATGCAAACGATGTGCTCTTTAATTTTGCTACACAATACAAAGCAACTCACCCAACTATCGCTTCACCTGAACTGTTTCAATTAACAGAAGAAGAGTATGCTGCGTTTAAGTCGTTTGTCCTTACCCAAACATTCACCTACTCGACGGCATCGGAAGAAATGCTCAAAAAAATGAAGGAAACGGCCGAAAAAGAAGGGTATTACTCAGAAACCAAAACCGAATATGACGCTTTACTAGCTAAAGTAGTTCCTTCTAAAGAACGTGATTTGGAAAAATTCAAAGAAGAAATAAAAGAATTGCTTGAAAATGAAATCGTTTCAAGGTACTATTTTCAAAAAGGTCGAGCCATTGATTCCTTTAAACATGATCCGGTAATTAAGAAATCACTGGAATTGTTAAAAGAACTTTCTTCATACAATACGATTCTTAAAAAGTAATCGTTAACAAGGCGATTTTGCTAGTCTGATTCTATGTTAAAGAACATATCGCGTTTAGCTCTTCACGACTTTACACATTTTGCTGGACTTTTAGGTTTAGCCGTTGGTTTGGTTTGCAGTAAAGCGATTCTTTCTATTTCCATTGTTGTACTCATTGCCAATTTGGTGTTTCAGGGTCGATTTTCCATGTATTGGAAGAACTTGTCTGAATCTTCAATTATGCGGTGGCTGATTTTGTATTGGTCGTTTCATATAATCGGATTGATTTGGACTACTGACGTTAACTACGCCTTTAATGACATTCGTATAAAACTATCTGTGTTGCTTCTCCCCATGATCTTTATCATGCATCCCTTGAAATCTAAAAAACAACAGGAAACTGTTCTATGGATATTTTTGTTGACTTTACTCATCACATCAATCACCAATATTGCTGCGTTTCATCAATTATTTGGTCAGAAAACGTATGCAGACATGCGTGATTTATCGTTGTTTGGATCGCACATTCGGTATAGCCTACTGGTAATTATGGGAATCGCAACAAGTTCGTATTTACTTCAATCAACTGTTAAAAAATCCATTAAAATATTGCTCCTGATAAGTTTTATTTGGCTACTGTACTATACGTATTTTAGTCAAGTATTGTCTGGTGTACTTGCACTAGTAGCT
>JBILNH010000189.1:0-4661 GCA_044375095.1 Crocinitomicaceae bacterium | reverse complement strand
TCAAAGGAAGTGTGAGGAGAGTTTCGGATGCAGATGGATACCGGATCGAAATCATTTGTATGAATTGCAACGGTCACCTTGGACATGTGTTTGAAGGAGAAGGATATACGGATAAAAACATTCGACATTGCGTCAATACGAGTTCATTGCGATTTGTTCCTCAAGCATTGATGGGTAACCTTCCACAAGTAATTCGTTAAGTGAAGTATGGCGAATTTTATTGATGATTTACACCGAAAACTAAGGGATGCTCAATTTCAAGTGGATAGGTTGTTGAAACGACATCCGCTTGATCGGAATTTTCTTTGTCAACTCGCAAAATTGACATCAGACATTAAAACGGATTTGAAATCGCTTCAATCCACTTCACAATTCGGAGAATTTATCGATGAACTAGCAGTTCTTGATCCCGATTTCCAGCCTTCAATTTCCATTTGGAGAAAAATAACAGGCACGGTTACGTTTGGATGGTCAACTAAACGATTTATTTACAGATCTCAATTGGAATACACTATTTCAACTGTGAAACAACTGAAAGAGCATTATGCTTATTTGGAACGGCATTTGTCAGAGCTTTAATTAGTCCTTAGTTTCGTTGATCGCTTCGAGTATGCGTTGCCCAAATTCGATTACTTCTTCTTCTGAAATATTTAATGGAGGAGACAGCCTGAAGCTGTAGGGATGCGAAAGGAACCAAAACGTAATTACACCCTTTTCCAAGCACCGATTCACAACCCGTTCAACCCGTTCTGCCGAAACCATGTCAAATGCGAATAACATACCTTTTCGTCGGATGGCTGTAATTTCTGTAGATTGACCAATAATATCACCAAGAAGTTTTCCTAATCGTTCTACTTCATCGAGATTGATTTCGTTGGCGAGTACGTCAAGAAAAGCAGCAGATGCGGCAGCAATAACCGGATGTCCGCCGAATGTGGTAATGTGACCGAGCATGGGTTGGTAGGTGAATTCCCATAAGTTTTTGTGTGAGGATACTAACGCACCAACCGGCATTCCACCTCCAAGTGCTTTTCCTAACGTTAAGACGTCAGGTACAACCGTAAAATGTTGAAAAGCAAAATGTTTTCCGGTCCTTCCCAATCCACATTGAATCTCATCAAAAATAAGTAGCGCACCCATTTCTGAGCACCGATCCCGTAGCGCTTGCATAAATGCATTTTCTGGGATGCGAACACCTGCGTCTCCTTGAATAGTTTCAATGATTACGCCAGCCGTTTTTTCTGTGATTTGATCCAATTCATCAATGGAATTGAAGCATAAAAATCGCACATCTGGTAACAACGGTCGATAAGCTACTTTCTTTGTTTCATTCCCTGAAACACTCAATGAACCGTGTGTGCTGCCATGGTAAGATCCTCTAAAAGAGATTAATTCCGTTCTTCCTGTAACCCGTTTGGCCAATTTAAGTGCTGCTTCATTGGCTTCAGTACCAGAATTGACTGCATAAACACTATTCAAGGAAGCGGGTAGAAGATCAGTTAATTGAGTCGCCATATCAAGTTGAGCGTCCTGGATGAACTCGCCATAAACCATCACGTGTAAATGTTTGTCAACCTGATCTTTAATAGCTTTAATTACTTTTGGATGTCGGTGACCAATGGAACTAACAGCTACGCCTGATATCATATCTGCATAAGCCTTTCCAACTTTATCGTAAATAAATAGCCCCTCCGCTCGCTCGACGTCAATTAAAAACGGATGCTGGTTGGTTTGTCCAAGCGCATGGATAAATTGTTCAATTCGATCCATCAGAAACTAATTACTTATGCTTTTTTTCGTGCGATTGCCTTATGAACAGCTTCTACAATATTTGCCGTATCAATTCCGTATTTCGTCATTAACTCCATTGGTGTTCCGCTTTCTCCAAATGTATCATTGACAGCAACATATTCTTGCGGAGAAGGGAGATGCTGAGCTAAAACTTGTGCAACGGAATCACCTAGTCCACCATGTTTCATATGTTCTTCTGCTGTAACCACGCATCCCGTTTTTCCAACGGATTTCAATATAGCCTCTTCATCGAGTGGTTTGATTGTATGCATGTTAATCAACTCGACAGAAATACCTCTAGCGCTCAATTCTTTGGCCGCTTCAATGGATTTCCAAACTAAATGGCCGCATGCAATGATTGTGACGTCTGTTCCTTCTGTTAATACATCCGCTTTACCAATAATAAATTCAGCATCGTCTTTCACGAAGATAGGCATTACTGGTCGACCGAAACGCAGATATACTGGACCGAAATGATCGGCAATGGCTTTGGTTGCTTGTTTGGTTTGATTGAAATCTGCTGGGACGACCACAGTCATGTTAGGTAGCATCTTCATCATCCCAATATCTTCAAGAATTTGGTGAGTCGCTCCGTCTTCTCCAAGTGTTAATCCGGCATGCGAAGCACAGATTTTCACGTTTTTCTGCGAATATGCAATGGATTGACGAATTTGATCGTATACGCGACCTGTAGAGAAATTCGCAAATGTACCGGTGTAGGGAATCTTACCGCCAATGGTCATTCCGGCAGCAAGGCCCATCATATTTGCTTCTGCAATTCCAACTTGAAAGAATCGATCCGGATTTTCTTTTTGAAAGGTGTCCATTTTTAGCGAGCCTATCAAGTCTGCGCACAAAGCGACAACATTTTCATTCGTTCTACCTAATTCTGCCAGTCCTTCTCCAAATCCAGAACGGGTGTCTTTATGACCAAGTACTTCAAAGTCTTTCATAATCAATATGCTATTGTTGTTGTTTTATTCGAGTATATAGTAAATTCTTTTTGTTGCGTTAAAAGGGAAGACCGCGCATTTTTTAGGCGAAATACCAACTTGTATGTTCCCGGCTGCAACTGTAGGTTTCCTTTTCGATTTTCTTCCGGTAGATTGATTACCCAATTCCATGTACCATCTTCAGCTTTGACAAAAAGTTGAACAACTGATTTATTCAATGAGGAATATGCCAATACTCCAGGAGCTGGAATCTCTATAGTGGTTGTTGAACTTTGATTGATATCAATTGTGCGGTAAATCCTTGGTAACGAAAGTATTTCTATGTCGTATTTGCCAACAATGTATTTATCTGTTGAGTTGAGTTTTTGAACATTAATCGTTTTTTCCTTGTCGAATTGCATCACGCGCGTATCCAGTAAATAGGTTCTGGTAGCATTTAAGTGTTTTACCGCTAAGTTACCTTGTGGTGCATCTACTTCTATAGTGTTGTGTGTGTGTCGTTGTATTGGAATGTTCTTTTTCTCAACTGGTGGGATAGTATGGACAATCAAATCGTATTTGAGCGCAGGATCAATAACCAATGTATCTGGATTTCCTTTATTATTAAGTGTGTGTACAAAGGTGTATTTTAACTCTTTCGTTCCTGCTGCATAAAGAAACATGGACACATCCGTTTCCTTTGGTTGCTTTGTAATGGTATTCAGATTGATTTGAACGGTTGTATTTAGTAGTGTTTTACTCACCACATTTTTCAACACCGTTTTGAAGGATTCTTTCGTTTCAGCATCAGCGTATGTCCCGATACAATTGAATTTTTCCAGGTAAGACAGATCCATTCCTAGACCAATAACAAATGGGGTTACTTTAACTCCTTTGTCTTTCAGTTTTTTAGCAACCACACATGGATCATTGTCACAGGCTTCCAATCCATCGGTTATCAAAATGATGTAATTGCGCGATACACTATCAGGGAAATCCTGTGCTGCTGCTTCAAGAGAACGGGCTATAGGGGTTGTTCCCTTCGCTTCAATCGAGCGGATTTTAGATTTTATGGCATCAATATTATTTGTTCCGAAACCTACTTCAAGTTTTGTGTCATTGCAGTCCTGAAAAGTCGCAGTTATCGGTGATTGATGGCCGTATACACGAAGTGCAATTTCGAGGTTTGGAATATTTCTCAAGCTGTCAATGGACTGACTCAACAATTCCTTTGCCGCTTCGATTCGCGTTTGCTGTCCATTCCAACGAACATTCATACTATTTGATGCATCGAGGATAAAAAGTATGCGCGTGAGTGGCTGTTGACTGTAAGAAGTCAACGATAAAAACAAGAACGCTATTAAAAGAACAGGTTTCAATTAATAATCACCGAGTGTTTCTTCCAATTGATTCAGGGCAAGTTGAAGTTGTTCAGCATTCGGTGCAGAACCATGCCATTTATGTGTTCCCATCATGTAATCTACGCCTTGTCCCATTTCGGTTTTCATGATGATCACGACAGGTTTACCAGAACCGCAAAGGCTTTGGGCTTTTTGAATGGTATTTTTCATATCCACGAAATTATGACCGTCCATAGTCAAAACTTGCCATCCAAATGCCAGCCATTTTGCTTCTAGGTTTCCGAGAGAAAGCACATCCTCAACGTCTCCATCAATTTGGCGACCGTTATAATCGATTACCGAAATAATGTTGTCCACTTTTTTAGCAGCTGCATACATTGCCGCTTCCCAAATTTGACCTTCTTGCAATTCACCGTCACCATGCAAGGTGTAAACGTATGAATTATCATTATTTAATTTTTTTACTTGCGCTGCACCGATTCCTACAGAAAGCCCTTGGCCAAGTGATCCAGAAGCCATTCGAATTCCCGGTAGTTTTTTATCTGTAGAAGGATGGCCCTGTAATTTGGATGATAGT
>JBILNH010000039.1:0-17179 GCA_044375095.1 Crocinitomicaceae bacterium | reverse complement strand
GGAAAAGCTTGTGTCAAACCTGTTCATGTTGGTCATTTTAATTCCGTTGATGATCGTAAGCGGAAGAGGTGGAATGCAACTCAAACCTTCAGGTGTGATGGAAGTGACTCAATTAGCGAACCCGGAGGTTTCTGGACTAGTATTGAACACCCCATTCACTATGATTAAATCGATTGGTAAAGATCAACTTGAGGAAAAGCACTATTTCACTGACCAAGTCGCTCAGGAATACTTCAATCCAATTAAAAAAAGTTCTCCAGCTCTATTGCTACCTGATAAAACAAATGTGGTAGTCATCATTCTTGAAAGTTTTGGAAATGAGTATGTAGGATACTTTAACAAAGAAAACCGAGGTTACACGCCTTTTTTTGATTCTATATTATCCAATAGCTTGACCTTTGACATGGGGATTGCAAACGGTAAAAAATCAATAGAAGCTGTTCCAGCTATTCTAGCATCAATTCCAAACTTGATGGACAATCCTTACATCTCATCTCCATATGCAACAAATGACCTAGATGCACTTCCAAAATTATTGAAAAAATCAGGTTATACGAGTGCATTTTATCATGGCGCTACGAACGGATCGATGCGGTTTGATGCATTTGCAAAACAATGCGGTTTTGATCATTATTTCGGACGTTTTGAATATGGTAATGATGCGCATTTTGATAAAACCTGGGGGATATTAGATGAGTACTTTAATCCTTGGACTGCTCGAAAAATCACTTCCCTACCGCAACCTTTTTTCGCAACACTCTTTACACTTTCTTCCCACCACCCCTACTACGTCCCAAGTAAGTGGAAAAACAAATTAAAAAAAGGTCCTCATCCGATATATCAATCCATTAATTACGGAGATATGTCGCTGAGAAAATTTTTTGATGCCGCAAAAAAACAGGCCTGGTACAACAATACCCTTTTTGTATTGGTAGCAGATCATACGCCTGCCACATCAGATCCGTTTTACAGTCAAAAAGATCAAATGTACCGCATACCAATTGCTTTTTATGATCCAAAGAAAAGGTTGCCAAAAAATGAAAGCAATGCTATTTTTCAGCAGCTCGACATCTTACCTACATTGTTAGATTTATTGAACATTGAAACAACCTATTACGCCTATGGAAACTCTTATTTCAATTCAACTTATCGTGAGGGTGTTACGTTTCTAGAAGGTGCCCTCTATTATTTTCATTCTAACCAACTTATCACTTTCACCAAAGAAAAGGCACGAAATTTGCATGTTGTGGCCACGAAAAAAGGTGAAAGTCGTCAACCATTACCAATTAATCACCAGACTAAAACCCGTTTAGAAAAACGTATAAAGTCAATGATTCAAAGGTATAACAGCGATTTGATCCGTAATAAAATGACGGTAGAATGAAGCAAAAGATCCGATTTATAATCAATCCAATTTCAGGAGTTGGCAAAAAAGGTGATCTTCCTGATCTTATTGAACAACACCTCAATCACACGTTATTTGATTACGACATTGCCGTCACAGAATACAAAAAACACGCTCAAAAAATTGCCTATGATGCTTCACTCGAAGGAGTAGATATCGTTTGTGCTGTTGGAGGCGATGGATCTGTGCACGAGGTAGGTACAGCACTTATTGGATCACAAACAAAACTGGCGATTCTTCCATGTGGTTCAGGAAATGGTTTGGCAAGACATTTAGGCATTCCTGTAAACATACCAAAAGCAATTCAATGCATCAATGAACAGATGGCAATTCGAATGGATACAGTATTAGTGAACGACAAACCTTTTCTTGGAATAGGCGGTTATGGATTTGACGCATTAATCGCTAAAAAATTTGACACCTATAAAAAACGTGGGTTTTGGAGTTACGTAAAGTTAATTTCCCGAGAATTTTGGAAATATAACCCAATCAATATTTCAGTTGACCTGAATGGACAAATTAAGTCTATGCCTGTGGTATTGTGCACCATTGCCAACTCCTCTGAATTTGGAAACGGCTTTGTAGTTTCTCCTACATCCGATGTAACAGATGGGAAAATTGAATTGTGCCTGCTTAAACCCTTCCGTTTCTGGTCATTGCCGAGTTTGATCTACCGATTTTTTAGTAGAACCAGCCACAAATCGAAATTCACAGAGGTCATCTCGTTTGAAAAAGCACGGATTAGACTTTCTCAAAATTTAGCCCATTACGACGGCGAACCATTTGATGTGCGCAATGAACTCAATGTTCAAGTTGTTCCGCAAAGTCTTAGTATCTTAGTCGGAAATAAATAACATGAAATTTATCGATTTAGACATTGAGTTTATCATTCAACAACTTGAGCGATTAAATCAAGAAACACAGCCCAAATGGGGTAAAATGTCTGCCCAACGAATGATTGAACACCTCAGTGACTCTGTTCGCATATCCACAGGCAAATCCAGCTTTCCTTTGGAAATTCCAGAAGATCGAATTGGTAGGATGCAAGATTTTTTAACATCCGACAAACCAATGATGAAAAATGTAGAAGTCCCATTTGCCGGGGAGAATACACCTTTGAGACATGAAGAAATGGCATTAGCCATTGATGAATTAGTATTAGAATTAATTGATTTCGAAGACTATTACGTAGAGGATGAGAAAAAAACAACACTTCATCCGTATTATGGCCACCTCAACTATGATCTATGGATTTTACTCCATAAAAAACATTTTAGCCATCACTTTGCACAATTTGGTTTAATTGAAGACTAACAAAAAAGCTGTCAATTTCTTGACAGCTTTTTTGTTACTTACTTTTACTTCTGCGGTTCACGGTCGGTGTTATGTGTTCAGCAGGTAAGTTTCCATGCCTTTTTCTCCTTTCCGTTCGTTTCATTCGTTTTTCAATTGAAGGTTTCAACTTAAAACCAATTTTTGAATCGTTCTTTTTCTGCTGAATTGTTGTTTGCGCATTTGTGTTAACTGCAGCAATCACAACTAAAAGCGATAGCATCCATTTGATTTGTTTTCTCATCTTTGATTAGTTTTACAGAAACATTTCAAAACACATGCCATTTTAAAATGGAATTACTCATACTTTCTGCGCTTTTTGGAATTATTGGTGGTTCAATAAATTATGCAGTCCTTTATAAAAAAGGCTATACCGCTAAATCAGGCTGGATACTTGGTGTTTTTGCATTCACTTCAATTGCATACCTCTTTCTAAAATACTTTTACCAATGAATTTGCTATTTTCGTAAATATGAAAAACGCATTTCAACTTTTTCTAAATTCAGTAGTTTACACATTGAAGCAAGGGAAAGATCCCAAAATTGCCATATACCTTATTCCAGGGGCAATCTTCGGATTGATTTTTTGGGACATCTATTTCGTACTTTACCAAGTAGAAAACGTTATTCGAGTTATTGAAAATATTCCGCTTATTGGTAAGGCACTCTCATGGATCCTCATTGCCCCTATCGATCTGATTCAGTTCATTCTCATTCAAGTACTGACGTTCATCGTTCTCACCTTACTTTCACCTGTAAATACTTTTTTATCCGAACGGATTGAATTCCAACTCACTGGCAAAAAATTTCCTTTTTCAATTTCAATTATTTTGCGTGATGTTTGGCGTATGCTCCGCGTGGTAACCTACCTCTTGCTATTGGAATTTTTCTTTCTTTTTATGTATTGGTTAGTTTTGGGATGGTACAACCCGATTAACTGGTTTGACGACCTTGTTTTCTTCTGTATTGCCGCCTTCTTTTATGGGATTTCATTTTTTGATTACAGCTTCGAACGGCACGGATTGGGTTTATCCAAAACAATGCGTTATGCAAAATCGAACCTTTGGTTAATGTTGTTTTCTGGCGGATTTTTTTTAGTTATTTTCTCCATTCCGGTTGCGGGAATTATCATTGCACCTGTCATACTAACCATTAGCACAACTTTCAGTTTTGTTACTAATTCATCATCAAAATTCGACAAATAATGATTGGACTACAAGACTTGTTTCCCCCTCATCAATTTTCAGACTGGCTCACGCAACTTAAAAAGGAATTGAAAGAAGATGGAATGTCCCGCCTCTATCAAATCGATCCGATTGAAGGAATACCATTGATTTCAAATGGTCACCAAGATAACACACCTCGTATTGTAAGTCAACCTGGAGTAATGCCTTATTACAGGGGTACAACACAACAATCGAATCAATGGGCGAATATTTTTCACATTAAGGCAAAGGACAGTTCCACAGACAATAAAAAAATACTAGACGCCTTAATGAACGGGGCGGATTGTGTGCGCTTTGATTTGCGTCAATCAGACGCGTTGAACTTGATATCACTTACGAAGGGTATTCAATTCGAATTTATCCAATCACAATGGGCAGTAAATTCACACGATCATTGGCAGGCGATTTTAAGTCATTTCGACGGGAAATTACCGGAAAACACTATTGTACTTTACGATCATTTTGAGGTCAAGAACGAGGAATTATTCAATGATCTGCTGAACTATTTTGCAGATAAACAACACCCATTTTTACATGTTAATGGGTTTGCGTACCACGAATGTGGATCAAATGCCAGCAATGAAATAGCGTTTTGCTTAGCTGTAGGAAACGAATACCTTGAGTTACTATTAAATCGCGGACTTAACATTGATGAAGCTGCTGCATGTCTATACTTTTCTGTAGGAATTGGTTCTAATTATTTTATTGAAGTTGCTAAAATACGTGCCTTGCGTTGGGGATGGACGACAATTATTTCTGCATACTCTCCAGCACATAGTTGTTCTCACATCATGCAGTTAAATGCTGAAATTGGTTGGATGAATAAATCATTTAAAGATCCAAACACCAACTATCTTAGGCAAACTACAGAGGCTATGTCGGCCGTATTAGGAGGTGTAAATGGACTGTTAATTTATCCGTTTGATCTGAATTCTTCAGAAGGCAGTTCAGCGAAATCAAACCGTATGGCGAGAACTATCCCCCTTATTTTGCAAGATGAAAGTTTCCTGAATCAGGTAATCGATCCGTTAGGGGGGAGTTATACAACCGAGCAACTCACAAATGAACTCGGGAAATCTTCTTGGGGACTTTTTCAAGAAATTCATGCGCAAGAAGGACCGTCAAATAAAGGATATGAAATTTTAGAACAGCACATTAAGTTCATAAAAGAATTAAGGATCAATCGAATAAGTAACAACGAAGACAAGTTTATTGGAATGAATTGTTTCACCAATCCTTCCGTTCAGAAAAATTCATTTTCACGAAGCATCTCTTATTTATCTTTTGAGTATTTACAGCTTGAAAATCACATTGAAAACGCATGAAAAAAATTGATTTTTCAATACAGAATTTAATCGATCTAAATTCAACAGCAACTGCTGAAAAACGGATTATCCACGAAACTGCCGAACAAATTCCTCTAGTGAACTTCTATACCGAAGAGGACCTAATTAGCGCAGAACACACAAGTTATAACGCTGGAATTGCTCCTTATCTTCGTGGACCATATGCCTCAATGTACAGCGTACGACCTTGGACAATTCGTCAGTATGCTGGATTTTCAACCGCTGAGGAATCCAATGCCTTTTACAGAAGAAACCTTGCCGCAGGACAAAAAGGTCTATCGGTTGCTTTTGATCTTGCCACACATCGGGGTTACGACTCTGACCACGAGCGTGTAAAAGGTGATGTGGGAAAAGCGGGAGTTGCAATAGACTCTATTCTGGATATGAAAATCCTTTTTGATCAGATTCCACTAGATGAAATGTCCGTGTCAATGACTATGAATGGAGCGGTAATTCCAGTTCTTGCCTTTTATATTGTTGCAGCAGAAGAGCAAGGCGTTAATCAGTCAGACTTATCGGGTACAATTCAGAATGATATCTTGAAGGAGTTTATGGTTCGTAACACCTACATTTATCCACCTGCCCCATCCATGCGAATTATATCAGATATTTTCGCTTATACATCGGCAAACATGCCGAAATTTAATTCGATATCAATTTCGGGTTATCACATGCATGAAGCTGGAGCGACTGCTGCAATTGAACTAGCCTATACACTTGCCGATGGATTAGAATACCTAAGAGCTGGAATAAATGCAGGAATGCAAATTGATGAATTTGCTCCTCGGTTGAGTTTCTTTTGGGCTATTGGAATGAATCACCACATGGAAATTGCAAAACTTCGTGCCGGAAGACTCATTTGGTCCAAACTGGTTTCGCAGTTTGATCCTAAAAATAATAAGTCGCTTGCCCTGCGTACACATTGCCAGACTTCAGGATGGAGTTTAACCGAACAAGATCCTTTCAATAATATCGCAAGAACATGCATTGAAGCAATGGCAGCGGCATTAGGTGGAACCCAATCGTTGCATACGAACGCACTAGATGAGGCAATTGCCCTCCCAACCGACTTCTCAGCGCGCATAGCCCGAAACACGCAATTATTTCTACAACAAGAAACAGGAATCACCCAATTCATTGATCCATATGGGGGCAGTTTCTACATCGAAAAACTCACAGAACAACTCGTTAATGAAGCGTGGAAGCTCATTGAAGAAGTGGAAGGACTTGGTGGAATGGCAAAAGCAATTGAAACTGGGTTGCCGAAATTACGCATCGAAGAAGCCGCTGCGCGAAAACAAGCGCGGATTGATTCAGGTAAGGACATCATTGTTGGTGTGAATCGTTACCAAATTGAAAATGACTTAAGTGAACTTGAACTATTAGAAGTTGACAATACTAAAGTACGAGATGCGCAAATCGCACGACTTCATCAATTAAAGCAAGAAAGAAATACCGCAAAAGTGGAAGAATTGCTTGCTGAGTTGGAATTATCCGCACGAAAAGGGACAGGCAATCTGCTCGAAATAGCTATCAGGTGTGCACGAGAAAGGGCATCTCTTGGTGAAATTTCGCTCGCTATGGAAAACGTATTTGGAAGGTATCAGGCAACGATACGATCAATTTCAGGAATCTATTCGCATGAAGCAATGGGAGATGAAGACTTTAAAAAAGCACGCCTTTTAACAGAAGAATTTACGAAACTAGAAGGCAGAAGACCGAGAATCATGGTCGCAAAAATGGGGCAAGATGGTCACGACCGTGGAGCAAAAGTAATCGCTACGTCTTTCGCGGATATCGGATTTGATGTAGATATTGGTCCACTGTTTCAAACACCAGAGGAAGCGGCTAAACAAGCCATTGAAAATGATGTGCATATACTTGGTGTGTCCTCTTTAGCTGCTGGACATAAAACGCTTGTTCCTGAGGTTATTAATGCATTGAAAAAAGAAGGAAGAGAGGATATTATGGTCGTTGCAGGAGGTGTAATTCCTCCTCAAGATTATGATTTTCTCTACAAAGCTGGAGTTTTCGGAATTTACGGACCTGGAACAAAAATAGCCAAGGCAGCACAAGAGATTCTTAACTTATTAATTGAGAGTACGAGAGAATAAATAATGTAAGCAGTTAATTCAAACAATTCAAATTGTTTAGTACATTCGGCATAATTATTGAAAATGAAGGCAAAAACTAGAATTATGAAAAATAGTATTTTGAGTATTGTTATGCTCATTGGGGCATTAGTTCCTTTCCTTGCTGCAGCTCAGCCACCTGACTTTAATGACCTGAAAATCCTTTTTGCTGATCGCAATTACGAAAAACTTGTAAAACAAGCAGAAAAATATACGAACAAAGAAGATTTGGCAAAAAACCCTGTTCCGTATTTATGGATGTCAAGAGGTCTTTATGAAATTTCCTTATCTGGAACCGATAATGCGAACTTTAAAAATGCCTATAAAGATGCAACCTCTTTTTTAGGTAAAGCAATAAGTAAAGATAAAGATGGAACTCAACTTGCTGACCATAGAGAATTCATTGATACTTTTCAAATTTCCTTAGCTAGAAGAATTGTAGATGATATTTCGATAAAAGATTATGCAAAAGCAGGCGTATCGTTGATGAATTATTCAAAAGTAACGCGCAATGCAGATGCTGGAGCGAAGTACCTCGACGGTGCATTAAAATTTATGAAAGGCGATAAAGGGGGGGCAAATCCAATTTGGTTAAAAGCAAATGAAGTGATCGCGAAAAAACCCATCACCTCTATGGATGATTGGAGTGATGCAGACAAGCTAATTTTTAAGCTCGGAATAATGTATACGTCAGAATGTTATGTGAAAGCAAAGAAACTTGATAAAGCTAAGGCATTGATTTCTGCCTATTATAAGTTTTATGAGGAGGATCAAGAATATAAAACAAGACATGACGAAATTGTCAAGTAATTGAAAAGCTGCCATTGAGCAGCTTTTTTAATGCCTTAAGATTTTCAACAGTTCTTGTTTAACAAGAATTTACGCGAATTAAAATTATCTAGTAATTTCTATTTAGCATTGCAGTATGGAAAAATTGGTGACGTACTTCAAGAATAAGTTTATACTTACAAGCTTTTTATTTTTGATTTATATGCTTTTCCTTGACGACGTAGATATCTTCACGATAATCAATCAAAAAAGAAAATATTACCGTTTGCTAGAAGCTAAAGCTGACGTCTCTAATAAATTATCACAAGTAAGAAGCCAATTGAATCAATTGAAATACACAAGTGAATTGGAGAGTTACGCTAGAGAAAACAAGTTATTCAAAAAAGAAAACGAAGATATCTTTATCATTTCGAATGAGTAAACTACTCCATTATTCGACGTTGATTGAATAAAAGTAGCTCATTGGTATTGTCTAATTCTATTCCTGGAAAATAAAACCGTGCAATCTGCGAATAATCAAAACCGAATCGCGCCATTTTCATCGCACCTTCTTGACATAAACCAACTCCATGACCAAAGCCCCTACCTTTGATGACAACGTCATCTCCATCCGGATAACAATTGAAAAAGGTGGACTTTAAATTAAACTCCTCTCGCAGATCCCTCAAAGGAATTCCAAGAACAGGATCAACGTAAAATGCCATTCGCTGAGGCTGTGAAAAGGTAAATACCAAAGATGAAAAAAGTGAATCTTTAATCGGGTAGTTGTATTTCTCAACGAGAAATTTAAGCCATCTATCTTTACTGACTCGTTTTTCCCAAGTAGCTTGTTTCGTATAAATGCAAAAGGTGTCTTTAAATGAATTTAAATAGGGAATCTTGCTGTTCCAAATGTACTGAGGTTCTGACGTTTGACCCCCACAATTCGCATGAAAATAAGCGTCAACTAACTCCCCACCATTATTTTTCATTACAACACCAGAAGTCTGTTGAACGGCAGAGTCAATAAGCGGTGTAAATCGAAGCATTGAATGGTAAGCTTGACAATGCACACGATCACATAAGTCAAAACCTTCTTTTTTGTGTTTTCCGAGGTATTTAAGCGCATAAGTTCTACTCATCAGTGCTTGAACCTTATAGTATTCAAGGTGCTTTCCACCTCCACCCTCTGACTCAACCACCCCTTTCAAGTAATTATCGAGTTCGACTATATTTACTAAGGTTAATCCAGATGTTCCTGCTTTGATCTCGACATCATCTTCATATTTTCTTGGTTTAACAGAGGGTTGAACTGGCTTGTAAGTCAATGATGCCCCATTTTTTTCCCGTGTCAAAATTACCTTATCAAAAACACCTAACTCGGTAGTTCCTTTTTTCAGTTGGACTTTATTGTTTAAAAACAACAGATCAATAAATTCATATTGGTTTATTTCTCCTAAATAACTTGTATCTGCAAAAATGGAATAATTACCTTGGTTATAGGAAATTGTGATTCGTTTCAATGTATTATCCCTGTATATTCCAACGCGGATTTGTTGCCCCCACAAATAGATGGAAAACATGAAAAACAGGCCTAAACAGAAGTATTTCACAGGACAAAAATAAGTGGCATTAAAGCGCCCTAACTAGACGTCTCGAATAGTTTTCAACAAGGATTGTGCAACTTTTTTACTTGCACCACCCTTTCCAAGAATAGCTTTAAGTTCACCGTATTCCTTAACAAGCTGATTGTACCTTAATTTGTCTGTAAGGAGAATACTCAGTTCTTTTTGAAGGTGTGAAGCAGTGCATTCTTGTTGAATGAGTTCCTTAATTATTTCGCGATCCATAATTAAGTTGACCAATGAAATGAACCTTACTTTGATTAACATTCGGGCAATAAAATAAGATAGAAACGACCCTTTGTAACACACAACTTGTGGCGTGCCGATCAATGCTGTCTCAAGGGTTGCTGTGCCAGAAGTTACTGCGGCAATTTCAGCAGACTGAATGATATCGTACGTTTCGTTAAAAATCACATGCTGTTGCGCATGAACAAATTGATGATAGTACGAAGGATCAATTGCTGGCGCTCCAGTAACAATTACTTGGTGACCTGGAAAGGCTTCCGCGGCTTTTAACATAAGCGGAAGTTTGCGTTTTATTTCTTGTTTTCGACTTCCTGGAACCAATGCTAAAATTGGACGATTATCTAATTGGTAACGCTCACGTAATGTTGCCCTATTTACCGATTGTTCAATGTGTTGTTCTATAGCATCCAGCAAAGGACTCCCAACATACTCTACAGGATAATTAAACTTGTCATAAAATGCTTCTTCAAAAGGAAGAATCACATACATTTTATCCACGTACTTTTTTATTTTGTGAATTCGAGATTGTTTCCAAGCCCAAATTTGTGGAGAAATGTAATAATATACGGGAATACCTTGTTTTTTAGCCCATTCTGCCATCCGTAAATTAAACCCAGGAAAATCAATTAAAACAAGGGCGTCCGGTTTAAATTCAGCGATTTGAGCTTTACACGTTTTAAAATTTCGAAGAATTGTTTTGAGATTGAGCAATACCTCAACAAAACCCATGAACGATAATTCTCTAATATGCTTTAACAACTTACCTCCGGCTGCGGTCATTTTATCTCCGCCCCAGCATTGTATTTCAACTGATTCATCAAGTTGTTTAATCTCACGAATCAAATTTCCTCCATGAAGATCACCTGATGCTTCTCCTGCAATGCAAAACAACTTTATTGGTTTCACTTTCATCAGGCGATGACGAAATTAACGTAGATGATGTATGGCAAATAACACAATGAGCCAAGTATAATACCCATTGAAAAATTGTAATTCTCCTTGTTTAGCGATCTGTAAAACCAAATGAGGTTTGAAATTACCGCAATGGATAAATACTTGCTGCGTACGAGGTGGTTGTTCATAAACTTGAACCAAAGCTGAGAAAAGTAATAATCTTGTGCCCAAGAGAGTATAAAAATCACAAGGGGTATGAATACAATTGGCGAAAGAATTCCAATTAGCAAACCTTTTGTGTGTTCGCGGTTCCAATTTCTTAAATTCATGAATTATATTTTTTAAAGTACTCTAGGTGTTGGTATGCAGTCATGTCAAACTGAATAGGTACAACGCTCGCAAACCCATTTTGTAACGCATACAAATCTGAATCAGCGGTGTTTTCCTCATTTTTGAATTCTCCTGTTAACCAATAATAAGGCTTTCCAAATTGATCGAATCTTTTTTCAAACCTATCCTCCCAAAATGCGTGTGCTTGTTTACAAACCCGAATACCTTTTACAGGGATATCGGATTTTTTCGGCACATTCACATTTAAACAAACGTGATCTGGAAAACGATTTTCCAACGAAGTAGAAATGATTTTTGCAGCAATATCTTGTGCCTCCGAAAAATCGGCATCAGCATGGTAATCAGCGAGTGAAAATCCTATGGAAGGTATATTCTCCATTGCTCCTTCAACTGCAGCGGACATCGTGCCAGAATACAACACATTTGTAGATGAGTTTTCACCGTGATTAATCCCTGAAATAATTAAATCAGGCTTTCTGTGCATCACTTCATAAATCCCGAGCTTTACACAATCAACAGGCGTACCTGAACATGAAAAAGCTGTGAGACCTGGAAAGAAATCACATTCGTTCAGCCTTAAAATAGAATTAACCGTTATCGCATGCCCCATTCCAGATTGAGGTTTGTCTGGTGCTATTATTACTACTTCGGCAAACGACTTTGCTACCTCGACGAGTGAGGCGATTCCTTTTGAAGAAATCCCATCATCATTCGTTACAAAAATAAGTGGTGAAGATTGTTGCACTGACATAAAGCGAAATTAAGTAATCTTAGGAAAATGAATGAGAAATTCCCGATTTTTAGGTGTAATCAACACAAAGAAGCCGAATAACTGTTATTTTTGTTACACGCTCGAACAAATGACTTCATCAGAACTAATCAGTCAATTAATTTTAGTCACAAATGACAACCGTCGTTATGTGGAAAAAAAGCTCTCTTTCTTATCAGCTAATCAATTGAATTGGCAAAAGTCAACCGATTCTTGGAGTGTAAAACAGACATTAATTCACCTAAATGAATATGCACGTTTTTACCACACGGAATTTGTAAAGCGAATAGAACAAACAAGATTTAAAGAACCCATTCCTCAATTTGTTTCTTCGCCACTTGGAAAGTCAGCATGGAAATCAATGAAATTAGGCAACGCAAATAATGTTAAACGCCGATTTCACTCGCCAAAACAATACAACCCACTGGTAAATAACCAATTGAATGAAGATGACACAGTCGTCAACTTTCTGAAAAATCAACTTGAATTAGTGCACATTTTAGATTCGGCTAAACAGGTGAATCTTCGAAAAGTCAAAATACCTATTTCCATTTCGAAAATTATTCGGTTACGTTTGGGTGATGCGCTTCAATTTGTCATCTACCATAACGAGCGGCACATTCAGCAGATAAAAAACACGATTAGTCAACCTGAATTTCCAACGAAAAGATGACGGACCAACCGGCATATTGCATGGTTTCTATCGCGCCTATTCGAAGCGATAAAAAAGACGCGTCAGAACAGGTCAGTCAACTTGTATTCGGTGAACCCTTAACTATTGTTTCAATTGAAAGTCCATGGTGTAAAGTTTTGACGTTCTTTGATAATTATGAAGGATATGTGGACGAAAAACACCTGCGTTTATTAACCAATAAAGAACTGAAAAGGTGGCTTGATGGTCTTCATTTCTCACTTGATTTCAGTGCAACAATTCATACCCCATGGGGAAATCAACAACTACCTATTGGCTCTTTTGTACCTTGGGGAAATCCTACCAATTTTTCAATTGGAAATGACCAATTTGAGCGAGTGTCACTCTCCTCGCACATGAAGTTTGATTCACCTGTAGAGGCCGCACTTTACTTAATTAATGTTCCTTACCAATGGGGAGGTAAAACGAGTTGTGGAATTGATTGTTCGGGATTGATTCAACTGATTTTTCGATTTTTCGAAATCAATCTGCCAAGGGACGCCTACCAACAAGCTGAATTTGGAAGCAATATCGCGTTTGAAGATCGTGAACGTGGAGATGTTGCTTTTTTCGCAAATAGTACAGGAAAAATAACGCATGTAGGAATACTTGAATCCAATGAATCGATCATACACGCCTCCGGCAGGGTTAGAATTGATTTGTTCAATGAAAAAGGTATACTCAATTGCGATAATAATAGATTAACACATCAACTTTCTTTTATCAAACGGATGAATTAAATACTTTTTTTTATACTTACGAAAACTACTAAAAAATGAAAATATTAATTACAGGTGGAGCAGGATTTATAGGCAGTAACCTAGCAAAACGGCTTGTTAAAGATGGCCATGAAGTTCGCGTTTTAGATTCCCTACTGCGTGGAAATAAACTGGATAAATCAACTTACGATAGCGTGCAATTTATCAAAGGTGATGTTAGAGATTTAAGCACTGTTACAGAAGCAAGTAAAGGGTGTGATGTTGTATACCATTTCGCTGCTGTACTTGGTGTTGATATTGTCGCTGATAATCCGGTTGAAACAATGGATGTAGAAGTTATTGGTACACGAAATGTGGTGGAAGCCGCTGCCGTGAATAACATTAAGAAAATTCTTTACGCATCTACAAGCGGAATCTATGGCCATTCAGCAATTGAAAATGCCTTAACGGAAGAGGTTTTGGTAGATCCGAGAACTTCATATGCAATGGCAAAAAGATACAATGAAATTTACCTGGCTTCGCACCATGAAGAAAAAGGACTGAATGTTGTTTCCCTGCGTTTTTTCAATGTGTATGGAGAGAACCAAGATAACCGAATGGTTGTCCCACGTTTTTTTGAACAGTCCTTGAACAACGAAGACATCACGGTTTTTGGGACAGGTCAACAGACACGAGATTTCACCTACATTGACGATACCGTTGAGGCTTGTGTTCGCCTAATGGATGTTGATGGCTGTCACATAGTAAATATTGCGAATGAAGAAGAATGGGAGATCAAAGATCTTGCGGCCAAAATAAAAGACATCACAGCTTCTCAATCCAGCATCCAATACATTGAGGCTCCCAAAAAAAGGTACGATTATGAAGTAGAACGTCGAGTGGGTAGCTCAGAGAAATTACTTCAAATGACAGGCTATAAGCCTAACACTGGGCTTTATGAAGGCTTGCAAAAAATTTACGCAACGAATTATGTCAATTTAAATTCAATTTTGTAATGAGGGATACAACTTTATTTGAACTAATTCAACTCGAAAAGGAAAGGCAAACTCACGGAATTGAACTCATTGCTTCTGAAAACTTTGTAAGCGATGAAGTTATGCAGGCTATGGGAAGCGTATTGACGAATAAGTACGCTGAAGGACTCCCAGGTAAGCGTTACTATGGTGGATGTGAAATTGTCGATCAAGTTGAACAATTGGCAATTGACCGTCTATGTCAACTTTTTGGTGCGACATGGGCAAATGTTCAACCTCATTCCGGCGCACAAGCAAATGCTGCCGTTTTCCTGGCTTGTTTGCAACCTGGTGATAAAATTTTAGGTTTTGATCTTTCGCATGGGGGACACCTAACACACGGTTCCCCTGTTAATTTCTCAGGTAAACTTTATAGTCCTTTTTTCTACGGTGTAAGTAAAGAAACTGGTCTCGTTGATTACGATGCAATGGAAGAAGTTGCGCTACGTGAGCGACCGAAAATGATTATTTGTGGTGCATCGGCTTACTCAAGAGATTGGGATTATGAAAGAATTAGGAAAGTAGCAGATGAAATCGGTGCATTGGTTTTGGCTGATATTTCGCACCCTGCCGGATTAATTGCCACTAAATTGTTAAATGATCCACTGGAACATTGCCATATTGTAACGAGCACAACACACAAAACACTTCGTGGTCCAAGAGGTGGTATCATCATAATGCGCCATAATTTTGAAAATCCATTTGGGCTGAAGTGGAACAATGGCAATTTGAAATCAATGGGTGCTCTTTTAGATGCTGCTGTATTTCCAGGGATACAAGGTGGACCATTAGAGCATGTAATTGCCGCAAAAGCCGTTTCGTTCTTCGAAGCGTTATCGCCAAATTATTCCAAGTATATGGCTCAAGTGAAAACAAATGCCGCTGTTATGGCAGATGAATTCATGAAACGCGGTTACCATATAATTTCGGGTGGTACAGATAACCATTCTATGCTTATCGACTTGAGATCTAAAGGGGTTACAGGTAAAGATGCAGAGAACACCTTAGTTCTAGCTGACATAACTGTCAATAAAAACATGGTGCCATTCGATACAGAGTCACCATTCGTTACATCAGGTATTCGTGTGGGTACTCCAGCCTTAACTTCTAGAGGTGTGAATGGTAATGAAATCCCTCAAATTGTTGAGTTAATCGATAAAGTTATCCTATCGAAAGGAAATGAACAAACCATTGAATCTGTTCGAAAGGACGTTAATGCACTGATGCAGCACCGTCCGTTATTTCAATGGTAAAACGCATGTGATTTATCGAAGGCAGTTTGTCTAAGTGGCTGACTGCTTTCGAATAATTTTCCAAAATAATCCTGGAAAAAATCGCTTGATATGAACAGCCAATATCTCCTTCCCACCAATTAGCACCTCTTTCTCTTTGCGTTCAATCGCCTTAAGCATTTGATTTACACACTGATTGACTGGCATACCCGTAGATTGATTTCTATCCATTAATCCGTGCGGCTGTCCATCTGATGTTAAGGCGTTAACCGAAATAGAAGTATTTATCTTACCTGGACTTACAATTGTTACAGCAATATTCTCCTTTTCAACTTCCAATAATAAGCTTTCAAAAAAACCATATAATGCATGCTTGGAGGCACTGTAAGCGGATCGCATAAAAAATCCGAACTTTCCTGCAATACTCGAAATCACAACGATATGTCCGCCTTTCTGGTTTATCATTACAGGAAGTACGGCTTTCGTTAAAGCCACTGGACCAAAATAATTGACCTCCATAATTCTTCGATCTACTTCTAACTGCGTATCGATAACTGACGAACGTTGACTAACACCACCATTATTAATTAATACGTCTATTCGACCAAAAGATGCAACGACAAGAGCTACAGCTTGATCAAAAGTTCCTTTTTCCAAGTCAAGCGGAAGAACCATGTGCTTTTCAGGCTGAATTAACTTATTTTTCACACGGTTAAGCGCTTCTTCATTACGTGAGGATAGAACGACGATTCCGCCTTTCTGAGCAACCTGACAGGCTAATTCTTCTCCTATTCCTGAAGAAGCACCGGTTATCCAAACTACCTTATTTGACCAATCCATTTTCGCTGTTTCTGTGCAACTCAAAAGTAAGATGTTTACTGCAATTATAACAGACCGAATTGATTTTGTCTATTTTTGAAAAAAAAAACATGATTTCAGAACGGATTTCTGCGCAATTAACGGAAAGTCAGCAAGTGCTTACTTTTTTCAATACAGCCGAAAACATTGATCGAATTGTTGAGGCAGCTCAATTGATGGTTCAGCGCATTCAATCAGGTGGAAAAATAATCAGCTGCGGAAATGGTGGATCAATGTGTGATGCCATGCATTTTGCTGAAGAATTATCAGGGCGCTACCGTAACGATCGTCCGGCAATAGCTGCACTTTCTATCTCCGATCCAAGTCACATAAGTTGCGTAGGTAATGATTACGGGTATGAATTCGTTTTCTCTAGGTACATTGAAGCTGTTGGACATTCGAATGATGTACTGTTGGCCATTTCAACCTCAGGTAATTCAGGAAATGTGCTTAAAGCAATTGAAGCAGCAAAGAAAAAAGGAATGATGGTTATTGGTTTAACTGGAAAAGATGGTGGAAAAATGGCTAATGAATGCCACGTTGAAATCAGAGCGCCACATAGCCAATACGCTG
>JBILNH010000225.1:0-3265 GCA_044375095.1 Crocinitomicaceae bacterium | reverse complement strand
GTTCAAGCTGCTTGAGCATTTCTTTAAACAAAGCCTTTGACACGTCTAAACGTTTGATGATTTCTTCCTCATGAATTGATTTGAATTCATCAAATATACCTGGATAAGAACGCACGATTAACGTGGTCAAAGGCAAAAGATTAGGGTGGTTCAGTTGGAAGTTATAAAGGCTTGTTGATCCGATGGCAAAACGAATTTTTGTGGGTTGAAAAAAACCTTCTGAAAACGAAATATTGCCGTTCATCTCCAACAATTTCAATGCATAATAAGCCTCTTGGGCTTCCAACTGAAATGCCTTGCACCAAGTTGAAATGTGAAGCGGATAGGATTCACTAAGTCCTGAGCCAATCGCTATTTTCAGGAAGTTACAGAGCGATTGATAAATTAGTCTAATTCGGTCAATTTCAGGAAATTGTTGCTTCAAACGATTGTTCTGTTCTTCAAGCTCTTTGTTATTCCATAATGCTAGTGTAACTGATTCTTTACCGTCTCTTCCTGCCCTTCCTGCCTCTTGAAAGTAGGCTTCAAGTGAAATAGGCAACTCGAAATGAAGGACATACCTCACGTCAGGTTTATCTATTCCCATTCCGAAAGCATTTGTAGCCACCATTACACGGTTTTTATCTTCTAACCATGCAGTTAACATGGCTTTTCTTTCTTGTTGATTCATTCCGCCATGATAGACACCTGCTTTTATACCTTTTGAAATCAAGGCGCTACCCAATTCTTTGACACTTTTTCTCGTTTGGCAATAAATAATGCCTGTTTGATTAGGGTATTTATCGATGTAAGTGAAAATGGTACCCAATTTATTCGAACTTTCCTCTGCACAATACGCAATATTTGATCGAACAAAAGACGCTTGATGTTTTGCTGGATTTCTCAATTCGAGTTGCGCACAAATATCATCTTGAACAATGTTTGTTGCTGTCGCTGTTAATGCCATCAATGGAACCTCCGGATGAATTGCTCGTAACTTGGAAATCAATCTAAACGAAGGCCTGAAATCATGGCCCCATTCCGATATGCAATGTGCTTCGTCAACAACGATCAATCCAACGTTCATTCGTTTGAATCGCTCAATAAATAAGGTGCTTTGAATGCGCTCTGGTGAAGTGTATAAAAATTTTAATCCTCCAAAACGTGCATTGTCCAGAATCATATCCAGCTCTTTGTAGCTCATTCCGCTCACAATTGCTTCAGCTCGAATTCCTCGTTTTTTCAAATTAGTGACTTGGTCATGCATTAGGGCTATAAGCGGGGAAATGACAAGCGTTATTCCTTCCCTTGCAAGTCCTGGCACTTGAAAACAAATTGACTTTCCACCGCCGGTTGGTAATAATGCCAACACATCTTTTCCATTGATCGCGTCTTCTACAATTTCTTCTTGTAAAGGACGAAAGTTGGAAAAACCCCAATAGTTCTTTAAGATTTCGATGCTTTTATTCATCTCCTGCCGATGATGCCTCTTGCAATTGTTTAAAAGAAGAAGACCCGAAAGACGTTTGTCTGATAAATCATTCTCCGTATATTCGCGTACACAAATACGACGCAATGTTACAAAAAAGTCACCCCATTTCAGTTACCCGAACAACTAAATCACATTATAATGATGTTGATTGGAACAATTTACCGTTTGGTAAAGTTTTTTCAGACCACATGTTAGTGATGGAATACGCAGATGGGAAATGGCTTGATGCTGAGATTATTCCATTTGCAAATTTATCCTTACATCCGGCTACTTCGGCCATTCATTATGGTCAATCTATTTTTGAGGGTATGAAAGCAAACCGTTCTGTCAATGGTGATATTCTGATCTTTCGTCCAGAAATGAATGCGCGGCGTTTCAAAGAATCTTGTGAACGTATGTGTATGCCCGAAATACCTGAAGATTTATTCATTGAGTTGGTACGTAAAACTGTCGAAGTTGACGCTGATTGGGTTCCATCTAATGAAGGTGAATCGTTATACATTCGACCTTTCATGTTCGCAACAGATGAGTTTGTTGGAATACGTCCTTCGGAAACATACAAATTTATCATCTTTACTTGTCCTGTTGGTGCATATTACTCTGAACCAGTGAACGTAAAAATTGAGGAATTCTATACCAGAGCAGCGATTGGAGGAGTAGGACGTGCAAAAACAGCCGGAAATTATGGAGCGTCTTTATTCCCAGCGAAACAAGGACAACTAAAAGGCTTTCACCAATTGGTTTGGACCGATGGCAAAGAGCATAAATACATTGAGGAATCAGGAACAATGAATATCGTTTTTGTCATTGATGGTGTTTTAATTACTCCTTCAGAAGATGCTGATACCATTTTGAGAGGAGTTACGAAAAGGTCAGTACTTGAAATAGCTGAAAAATGGGGTGTTCCAATTGAGGAGCGCAAAGTCTCCGTTGAAGAAATAATTACTGCAGCCAAAAATGGCACGTTACAAGATGCATTTGGAGCGGGAACAGCGGCAACGATTGCTTCGATTGCAAAAATAGGATACAGAGACGAAGTGTTGGAATTGCCACCACTTGAAACGCGCGAGATTTCGAAGAAAATAAAAAATTACCTTGACGATATTAAATCCGGGAAAACAGATGATGTTTTTGGGTGGTGTTTGAAGGTTTAATTAAAATATCAGGCTCGAAAGAGCCTTTTTTTATGGAATTTAACGAACTGTTGTATCTATAGAGAAAATTACGCATGCGTTATTTCTACTTATTCCTTTTCGTCGTTATATCTGGTGTCATTCGTGCGCAACAAGATAGTATGATTTTGCAGGTGCAATTGGAGGACCTTAAATCAACAGAATCCATACCGAATGGAACTGTTGAACTGATTCGAAATGGAGATAAATCAGTGAAAAGATCTACACCAACTGGTCGGGTAAGTTGGAAATTACAAATAGGCGATTTTGTTCAATTGAATGTGTCACATGCGCTTTACAACCCGAAATCAACCTCATTTGTGGTCAAACGAAAAAGCAATCCTGACACCCTTTTTGTCCGAGTTCGACTGGAATCTTTGCAGATTCGTACCTTGGGGGATGTCGTGATTAAGCCGCCGGGAGTGCCTGACACTGTTTTCGCGTCTGAAACGCTCAGTGTGGCCGATTTTGAACTATTACCAACAAATGGTATGGTGCTACTCACATATCCTCGTCAATTGAAAAAAGGTGCTGAACTTATCGTCATGAATGGCGACGAAAAGGTTTATCAGCGTGAAGTTCAAGACACAGCCATTGAACTCGTAACTGATTTTAAAGGGGT
>JBILNH010000186.1:0-4730 GCA_044375095.1 Crocinitomicaceae bacterium | reverse complement strand
ATAATTACGCAACAGTTCCTTTGTGTCGTAAAAAAAACGACATGATTAAACAGATTAACAGCGTATTGGTCTTATTCCTTATTTCTCTCTCTGCAGTTGCGCAAAATGGAACGATTAGTGGAAAAGTATCAGACAGTAATTCAGGTGAGGTAATACCCGGTGCCAAAATAAGCATTGAGGGGATGAGTAAGGGGGCTATGACAGACCTTGACGGGTTATTTACTATTCAACAACTGCCTGAAGGAAAATACAGCCTGAATGTTTCTTACTATCAGTACAATTCTAAAATCATTACGGACATCATCGTTAAAAAGGATGAGGTAAGTAATGTGAATGTTTCAATAGATAAGGTGGTTAAAGAAATTGGACCTATTACTGTTAAAGTGACCATCAACAAAGAATCGAATGCCAACTTACTTCAATTACAAAAAAATGCGGCAACGACATTGGATGGGATTTCATCTGAAACAATTAAAAAATCTCCCGATAGAGCAGCAAGTGATGTACTGAAAAGAATTAGTGGTGCCAGTGTTCAAGACAATAAGTTCGTAGTTATTCGTGGATTGAACGATCGATACAACACTGCCATGATTAACGGCCTTCCTCTTCCCTCTACAGAACCAGATCGTAAAGCATTTTCATTTGATATTTTTCCGTCCAATATGTTGGATAATATGCTTATCTATAAAACTGCCAGTCCAGATCTTCCTGGAGATTTCGCAGGTGGTGTAATCCTTATCAATACCAAAGACATTCCTGAAAAAGATTATTTCTCTTTTTCTTTAGGCACAGGATTAAACACGCAATCCACCTTTAAAGAATTTGTGAACTACAAAGGAAGCAAGAACGATTGGATAGGTGCAGGAATCGCGGATCGTTCAATGCCTTCGGACATTCCAGCGACTGAGGATCTGAAAGAACTACTCAACAACTCTGAAACGCGTTTCCAATACAGTAATCTGTTCGCGAACGATTGGGAATTAAACAATCAAGCATCATCTCCATTGAACCAATCTTACCAATTGGCATTTGCGAAGTCGTTGAAACAAAAAGAAAATAGTTTTGGCGTGACAGGTGGATTGAATTACAACTACACACGCCGATTTTTTGATGTAACGCGTCGCGACTTTAACACCGATTCATCGATGCTTTTCGATTACAACGATAAAACGTACCGTGAAAACGTCATGCTCGGTGCAATGTTGAATTTTGCCGCCAAATTGGGAGATCATACCAAACTTTCGTTCAAAAATATGTACAGCAATCAAAGTGAAGATGCCGTAATTATGCGCGATGGTCGCAATGTGGATGCCGATCAAATTATCGCTGCAACCGCTATGCAATATACAAGTAACCGATTATTTTCTTCTCAATTGAGTGGTGAACATTTGGTAACGAAACGAAAAATAAAAGCACGATGGGGTGTGAATTACAGCAATACCCAAACTACCGTTCCAAACCTCAAACGCATGCTTTATTACAAAAATGGAACACCTCAAGAAACTGCCGCTGATTCAATTTACACAGCTTATGTCCCTTTTGGTGTCCCTTCACCAGATTTTGCCGGACGATTTTTCTCAGACTTAAACGAGAACTTATATGCCGCATTAGGCGAAATAAGCATTCCGTATACCTTAATGAAAGAATCTAGCGCCTTGAAGGTAGGTTACGCTGGATCGATCAAGAATCGAACATTCGATGCACGCGTATTTGGTTATGCGGTAAACAGCCCTGGACAATTCAACTACGACTTACTCTATCTACCTCAAAATGAAATTTTTGATGAGGAAAACATCAACGCACAAGGTTTTAAATTAGGCGAAACGACTAACCCTTCCGATTCATACACCGCTAGTTCATCCCTTCATGCTGGATATTTAATGACCGATCAAAAGTTAGGACAAAAACTTCGCGCGGTTTACGGATTGCGCGTTGAACAATTCAATCAGCAATTAAACTCTAGCTCTTATGGCGGAGATACGCTTACTATTGATAACGCCAATTTAAGCTACCTACCATCAATAAACATTACCTACTCACCATTCAAGCGCTCTAACTTCAGGATTGCAGCCTCGAAAACAGTTGCGCGACCTGATTTCCGAGAACTAGCTCCGTTTTCTTTTTATGACTTCAATACGTCATCTGCAGTGGTTGGAAATGACACCTTGTTATCTACAGACATCATCAACCTCGACTTACGCTACGAATTTTTCCCAGGTAATGGTCAATTGCTTTCTGCTTCAGTTTTTTATAAAGATTTCAATAATCCAATTGAAAATACCGTTTTCTTTGGTGGATCAGGTTCCCGAACCTACACCTACCAAAACGTAACCGACGCTGTTGATTATGGAGTGGAATTGGAATGGCGAACAAAATTAAGCGGAATTGACTCTTTATTGAATACATCACTTTTCGACAAGTTCACCTTCTTCACCAACCTAACGTATGTGCAATCGGTCGTTGATTTATCTAATGTCGCAACAGCTGTGACAGAAGAAGAAAAATTCAGACCAATGCAAGGACAATCCCCGTACCTCATTAACTCTGGGTTGATGTATCAAAACGATGACCTAGGTTTAGGTGTGAACATTATGTTTAACCGAATCGGTAGACGAATTGCTTTCGTCGGAACAAATGGTTACCAAGACATTTATGAAAACCCACGAAACGTGCTCGATCTTCAAATTTCAAAACGCGTATTCAAAAAAGGCGAAATAAAATTCAACGCAAGTGATTTATTTAATAATTACCACGTATTCTATCAAGATTTTAATCGCTCTGGTAAATACGAGGCAGAGGAAGACAAGCAAATTACTGGTATTAAATACGGTGTAAACCTGTCGCTATCGTTTGCCTACAAGTTTTAGTCTGTTTCCTTAAAAACAATCAAAAAGCCCAATGTTAACATTGGGCTTTTTTTATTAACCGTTTCTTAAACTAACAATAATTCATCCCTAACCTCATCCCCGTTTACCCAGCCTACTTTTGAGTCGATAAAAAGGTGAAGCTGCTTCCTTGAAAACAGCAGTAACAAAACAACAATTACAATGAGAAAAAATGTACTCTTAACAGCTGTGGCATTCTTTATTGCTCTTGTCACGCAAGCACAAATCACGATTACAAGTGATATCACGTCCAATACAACTTGGACAAATGACAACATCTACACATTGAGTGGTGGATTTATCTATGTAACGAACAACGCTACGCTAACGATTGAACCAGGGACTATCGTGAAAGGTAACCAAGGAACTTTAGTGGTTACACGTGGTGCTAAAATCATCGCTGAAGGAACACCAACACAACCGATTGTCTTCACTTCAGCTCAGCCTGCAGGGCAACGAAATCCTGGTGACTGGGGTGGTATTATCATTTGTGGTAAAGCACCTGTAAACGATCCTGCTGGTCAACGTCTTGCTGAGGGTGGTATTGACCCGGTTAAAGGTCTTTATGGTGGTACAGATGTAAATGACAACTCTGGTGTATTAAAATATGTACGTATTGAATATGCTGGTGTTGCTTACCAACCTAATAATGAGACCAACTCGTTAACTATGGGTGCAGTTGGTTTAGGTACAACTATTGACTATGTTCAAGTAAGTTACGGAGGTGATGACGGTTTTGAGTGGTTCGGAGGAACCGTGAACTGTAAGCACCTTATTGTAAATAAAACTGTAGATGACATGTTCGATACAGACTACGGATTTACAGGTCGAGTTCAGTTTGCAGTGGCGGTTAGCGATTCACTTATTGCTGACATCTCTGGATCAAATGGTTTTGAATCAGACAATGATGCTACAGGAACAACAAACGGTCCACTTACAAAACCAATATTTTCTAACATAAGTGTTTTCGGTCCGAGAGCAACTGCTTCAAGTACAGGGTTCAATAGCAACTTTAAACGAGCGCTGCATTTAAGAAGAAGTACATCTACGTGTACATACAACTCTGTTTTTGTTGGATTCCCTACAGGATTGAAAATTGACGGAACAACAACTGGTAATAACTGTACAAGCGGAACGCTACAATTCAGAAACAACATCATTGCTGGATCAACTCAACCACTTGACTCAACGGCATTGACTTTTGGAATGGCAAATTGGTTTAACGCCAACGGTAATACTATTGTATCTAACCCACAAGCAGTTCAAGCTATTGCAGCATTCAATTATACAGCACCTAACTTCTTGTTACAAGCTGGTTCTCCAGCATTAACTGGTGCTGATTTCTCTGCTCCTAACTTGAATAGCACTTTCTTCGAAACAACTTCATACAGAGGTGCATTTGACGGAACAAACAATTGGACCGCATGTTGGTCGAATTTCGATCCGCAAAATGCCAACTACAATTCACCAAACTATGGATTGTCTGCAAGTGCAACCGTAGCTACAGCTGATACAGTAGCTACATTTACAAATACGTCAAATGGTGCAACAACTTATGCATGGAACTTCGGAGATAATACGACATCTACTGATGCGAATCCAGTTCATAATTATTCTTCGGAAGGAACATATACGGTGACATTAACTGCAACTAATGGTGGGTGTTCAACTACATATACTTTCGACGTAGTAATCACAATTGATGACACAGGTATTGAAGAAAACACACTGTTTTCTGCTGTAAACGTATTCCCGAATCCAGCTGCTGATAACGTAACAGTTCAATTTACAAGTGCTGGAGCGACTAATGTGTCTTTAACTGTTATCGATAATAGTGGGAAACAA
>JBILNH010000185.1:0-4741 GCA_044375095.1 Crocinitomicaceae bacterium | reverse complement strand
ACGCTGAATGCTTTTGACCGTAAGGCTTACAAAAAAATGGCGCTGGACATCAACATGGATGACCGCATCGCGCACGTATTGATTCAACATGAATTTGGACTTTTTGGAGGAGATTATGGTAGTTGGATTAAACTATTCATTCGGAAACTGGAGCGTCCCTTTTCAATTGCCTTTCACACTGTTCTACCTAATCCTGAAGCAAGAAGGTACAGGCTCGTTCGGTTCTTGGTCGATCACGCATCTGCATGCATTGTAATGACCAATCACGCAAAAGAACTTTTACGATCAACTTATCAAGTACTTCAATCGGATATAACAATCATACCGCATGGAACGCACACTATGATTTCAGAAAATCCGGAAAGTTTTCGTGAAATAAATGACCTATCAGACAAAATTGTTCTATCCACTTTTGGACTATTAAGTTCGAACAAAAGCATCGAAACTGCCCTATTAGCTTTACCGGAAATTATTCGCAAATACCCGAATGTGATGTATGTAATTCTCGGGAAAACACATCCTGAGGTGGTCAAGCATGAAGGCGAAAAATACCGCAATTACTTGGAAAGCATTATTTACCGATTGAATCTGTCCAATAATGTCAAATTCGTCAATAAATTCCTGCCCAATGAGGAACTTTTACAATGGCTTCAGGTGACAGATGTCTACCTGTTTACCTCAAGAGATCCGCACCAAGCAGTAAGCGGTACATTTGCTTATGCCATGAGCAGTGGTTGTCCAATTATTGCCACATCTATTCCACATGCCACAGAATGTTTATCTACAGGAGCTGGAAGACTTATTGATTTTGAATCCCCCGATCAACTCGGATTCCATTTGAATGAATTGCTTAGTGATCAACAACTGCGACAAAGCATGCGAAACGAAGCACTTCATTACATGAAACCAACCGAATGGCAAAATGTCGCAATCAATTACCTAAAGATTCTTCCTTCAAAATACAAAAACAACGTTCAAAACCTTCCGCCTATTCGACTAAAACACCTACACAAACTCATGGGCGAACATGGAATATTTCAATTTGCACCGCATGGGATTCCAGATAAAAATTCAGGGTACACATTGGATGATAATGCCCGAGGACTTATTGCATGTTGTGCGTATGTGAAATTAAAAAAAGATCCATCAGTTCTTCTTTTCATTGATCGCTTTCTCTCATTTATAAGTCACTGCCAGGTCGAAAATGGACAATTCATCAATTACGTAGATGAAAATGGCAACTATTCATTATCGAATAAAGAGGAAAATCTCGAGGATGCCAACGGACGTGCAGTGTGGGCACTTGGGGTTGTGCTTTCTATTCATGAACTACTTCCAAAGCGGTTGATAGAAAAGGCATGGCGTAACCTACAATGTTACTTGGAAAATGACCACGAAGTGTCATCCCCAAGAGCGTTAGCTTTTCACATCAAAGGAATTCATCACTTGTTGGATTACACGTATAATTCGGATTATGTACTCCGTATAGAAAAAATGGCGAATGAACTAAAGGAGTCATTTATGTCCACTAAATCAGGTCACTGGAATTGGTTTGAAGATCAATTGACATACGGAAATGGTGTGCTTCCTGAAGCAATGGCATTGGCTTATCACCGAACAAAAATGCCGGTTTTTAAAACAATTGCGCACATGAGCTTTGAATTCTTACTCGACCATCTTTTTGACGGAGAACAATTTAATCCGATTTCAAATAAAGGTTGGCACCATCGAACTTCCGACGAAAAAGCGATTGGTGGCTATCAACCCATTGATGTAGCATACACGATTCTGGCTTTGGATACCTTTCACACGCTATTCAATCGCGGTTATTACCTCAGCAAAATGCAACTGACATTTCAATGGTTTCTTGGACACAATCACCTCCATCAACTGGTCTACAATTCAGAAACTGGTGGTTGTCACGATGGTTTGGAAGAAACCAATATAAACCTCAATCAAGGTGCTGAATCTACTGTTTGTTATTTACTCTCTCGCCTTACTTTAGAGAAATACACACAATACGAGCCTATTAAGTCGCCAACAAGTCGAATACGAAAAGAGGAGATTTCCTCATTTGCTGATCAACCTTCACAATTTACGTTTATATGAAACAACCACCTAAAAGACGAAAGGAAATTCCTTTGAGACGAAACCCAGAATTTCCTGAACGCAACGAGGAATACCCAATCACCTATCCTCCAGACTATCCAGGAATACCATTTCCTGAGGAATACCCTATTGAACAGCAAGAACCGGAGATTCATCGATCTGAGCCTTTTATCGACCCATTTGACGAACCGTTGGATGGAAATACCTATCTTTAGGGCCGATTCAAACAATTCAATTCAATATGACAATTCAGGAAAACATGGTTGTTTCGGTGGATTACAAGCTATCCAACCACAAAACTGGCGAACACATTGAGGCTACCACCGCAGAACAACCGATGGTTTTTCTCTATGGCGTTGGAGGGATTATTCCTCAATTCGAAGAAAATCTTTTAGGTAAATCAGTAGGAGATGCATTCGAATTCAGCATTGTTGCTGAACATGCTTACGGACATTCGAACGAAGAGCAAATCGCAATGATTCCCCTAGATGTATTCCACGACGAAAATGGCCAGTTCGATGCTACTTACTTTTCAGTTGGATCGTTAATCCCTATGTCGGATAGTGAAGGAAATCAGCTTCGTGGAAAAATCATGGAAGTGACTTCTGAAATGATCAAAATGGATTTTAATCACCCTTTAGCCGGACAAGATTTGCATTTCTCAGGTAGTATCGTAGATATTCGCGAAGCAACATCAGATGAGATTGCCCACGGACATGCGCATGGTCCAGGTGGACATGAACATTAATTTTTACGCACATTCTAAAGCAATTCAGCAATGAATACGCGAAACATAATTGGGCTAACGGCAGTATTTCTACTGCCGTTTTTCATTTTCGGTCAGGCAGAATCAATCCGAATTGCATTTGGTTCATGTGGCCATCAAGACAAGGATTTATCCATTTTCGATACAGTAGTTACGCATAGACCAACGCTTTTCGTTTTTCTAGGTGACAATATTTATGGAGACACACGAAATATGCGTGTCCTCAAAAAAAAGTACCGCAAACTTGGGCGAAATAGTCATTTTAAAAAGTTAAAATCAACAACGCCTATTCTTGCTACGTGGGATGATCATGATTACGGTGAAAATGACGCCGGCAGGCATTACCCCTGGAAAAAACAATCTAAGAAAATCATGCTTCGCTTCTTCGATGAACCTAAATCAAGTAACCGATGGACGCATGACGGAATCTATTCCACGCAGTATTTCACGATAGATTCCTTGACCATTCAATTTCTGCTTCTTGATTTACGGACATTTCGAGATGATTTGCTCCCTTTCAACAAGAAAAAAGACAATTCTGGAAATTTCACTTATGACCTCGACTATGCACCATACCAATCAAGCGATTCCACTTTACTTGGAACCGAACAATGGATCTGGTTAGAAAATGAATTAAAACAACCTGCAGATATAAGAATCATTTGTTCGAGCACTCAATTTGGAACAGCGTACAATGGCTACGAGACTTGGGCTAATTTCCCCCATGAACAAGAACGTATGAAAACGCTGATTCGCACTACCAAAGCAAATGGTGTTGTGTTCATTTCAGGTGATGTGCATTACGGAGAGTTATCGCGCCAACCCAATCCGGGAGCATACGACATCTATGATTTAACAAGCAGTGGCTTGACAGAAGAATGGAAGTTTGCCTGCCCAAATGAGTTTCGTGTAGGTCAACCGGTAAGAGAGAATCATTTTGGAATCATTGAACTAAAGCGGAATTCAACAGAACCATTGATAGAATTTCAATTGTGGGATAAACAAAACACCCTTCGACTATCGGAAACGATCAAGTTAAACTCCTTAACTCATTGACAACTAGGCGAAAGGTAACGCGCTGCTTCAGGGTACTTACTTATCTGCTCTTTTACCCATCTTCTCGTTCGCCATTTGTTGTCGGACCATTTATTAATTGATTCTTTTTTATCCACCTTGTGCGCATACCATTCCTCTCGATTAGGAACAATGTTTTTTCGGTAAATGTAATGTTGCTGATGATCAATTAAGGATATTCCTACATTAAATCGCGCAATAGAATTATTATTCATCGTAATCACTGCCCTGTCTCTTGGAATACGTTCAAATAAACTAAACCCAGAGTAATTTTGATATAACTTCTGCGTATTGTGATGGTCTTTAAATCCCAATAAATGCGCAATCGTTGGCGCAACATCAATGGTAGAAGTCACCTTATACCGATTTGAACGAAGTGTTTTTATATCGACTCTATCCTGCAACTCACTTGGAATGTATACGATCAAAGGAACTGAAATCGCTTCTTTGTAATAACTGTCTACATGACCAATATTCGCGTGATCTTTGAGTGATTCACCGTGATCGCTGGTGAAAACAATTACTGTGTTTTTCAGTTTACCACTCGATGAAAGGTAGTCCAATACGTTTTTCAAGTGATGATCCATGTAGTGAATGGCGTTATCGTATTCATCACTAAATCGACCTTGCCATTTTTTGATTTCATCAGGTACATGGTAAGGATAATGAGTTCCATTCAATTGAATAACTCCAAAGAACCGCTTTTCCCCTAATCTTTGAAGGTGCGTAACGAGGGCAGAAATAGTGTGTTTATCATCTACACCCATGTCATTGTAAAACGGAATACCGCTT
>JBILNH010000184.1:0-4806 GCA_044375095.1 Crocinitomicaceae bacterium | reverse complement strand
TATAAAGGAAAAAAATTAGCTATTTATTTCTATCCTAAGGACAATACACCGGGTTGTACAACGCAGGCATGCAATCTTCGCGACAATTATTCAGCCTTGGGAGAGAAAGGAATTGACATTGTGGGTGTAAGTGCTGATTCAGCCGTTTCGCATCAAAAGTTTATTGATAAATTTTCGTTACCGTTTCCTTTAATTGCCGATGGAGATTTAAACGTATTGAATCAATTTGGTGTTTGGGGACCTAAAAAATTTATGGGTAAAGAATATGACGGTATTCACCGAACTACCTTTTTAATTGATGAGAATCATGTCATTGTGGGAATAATTGACAAACCGAATACAAAGGATCATGCGGCAGAAATTATCGCCGGTTTTGGACTATAAATAAACATTTTTTTAGATCGTAAATAGTTTACGTTCTATTGCCTGTAATTTTGCATCATAAACTTAATTAAACACCGATATTTTTCTGTTAGAGAGTATCAAAAAACCAAACGATATGTCAGTAAAAGAAGTAAATGCCGAAAAATTGAAAGCGCTCCAATTGACCATGGAGAAACTGGATAAAACCTATGGTAAAGGGGCCGTAATGAAATTGGGGGATTCTGCTGTTGAGAAGGTAGAAGTTATTCCTACAGGTTCAATTACGCTTGATTTAGCCTTAGGAGTAGATGGTTACCCAAAAGGTCGTGTAATTGAAATTTACGGTCCGGAATCATCTGGTAAGACAACATTGGCTATCCATGCGATTGCTGAAGTACAAAAGCAAGGAGGCATTGCTGCTTTCATTGATGCAGAGCACGCTTTTGATCAATTTTATGCAAAAAAACTTGGTGTTGATATAGATAATTTACTTATTTCTCAGCCAGACAATGGAGAGCAAGCATTAGAAATAGCAGATAACTTAATTCGTTCGGGCGCAATTGACCTCATCGTTGTCGATTCAGTCGCAGCATTAACTCCGAAAGCTGAAATCGAAGGTGAAATGGGTGATTCACAAATGGGGCTTCAAGCGCGATTGATGTCAAAAGCCTTGAGAAAGCTCACAGGATCTATCAATAAAGCAGGTACGTGTTGCATATTCATCAACCAGTTACGGGATAAGATTGGTGTTATGTTTGGTAACCCAGAAACAACTACCGGTGGTAATGCGCTCAAGTTTTATTCGTCTATTCGAATAGACATTCGGAAAGCTGCTCAAATTAAAGAAGGTGAAGACGTTGTTGGAAATCGCGTGAAAGTGAAGGTCGTTAAAAACAAAGTGGCTCCTCCATTCCGAAAAGCAGAATTTGACGTAATGTATGGAGAAGGTATTTCAAAAGTTGGTGAGATTATTGACCTAGGAGTAGATCTCAACATTTTAAAGAAAAGTGGTTCATGGTTTTCATACGGTGAAACACGCTTAGGTCAGGGTCGCGATTCAGTTAAATCGTTGATCAGCGACAATCCAGAATTAATGGAAGAATTGGAACTAAAAATTAAAGAAGCTCTTGGGGCTAAAGGAACAGAAGTTCTGGCACTTCAAGACTAACTGCATATCGTAAAAACAGGAACGGCGCTCACTAGGCGCCGTTTTTGTTTAAATATAGTTTTCGTTACATTTAATCCATGAAACAACTGCTCGTCGTTTTTATCATAAACGGTACTAAGAGATTTACGTCAATTAATAAGTCTACGATTCACTTATGCGAAAACCATCCGCTACTAACCGTTGAAAAATACACTACACTATCAAAAGGTCATGCAAAGCAACTTGCAATAGATCACGCACATCGCGCAGATATCCTAGTGTCGGTTGGAGGTGACGGTACCTTTAACGAACTTATAAATGGCTGGTTCGCGAATCCACATGCGAAATCAGTTGTTGCAGTACTTCCGAACGGAACAGGTAATGATTTTTACCGCAGTGCAAAATTGAAATGTGTCGAAGAGAATTTCATTGATTCAATTGTTAATGAAATTTATCATCCAATTGACATAGTTAAACTATCGAACGAAAATTACACCCGCTATTTCGCCAATATTGCAGATGTCGGCTTTGGTGGTAAAGTTGTATTTACTCTCGAAAGACAGCGAAAATTGTTCAAGGGAAAAATTGCCTATGGACTCGCTATTCTGCGCACATTTATAGGTTACAGTCCACCCAAACTACTCGTAAAATGGGATAACGGAGAATTTACGGGTCGTGTATTTATGATGGCTATTTGTAATGGGGAACTTTTCGGTGATGGCTTATACATTCACCCAGGAGCCATGATCCATGATGGGAAATTAAATATCACTTTATTGAAAAAAATCGGACTAGTCGATTACATTAGAAATTTATCCAACCTCAAAAAAGGAATCCATATTGATCATCCAGAGGCCACCTATTTTACAACTCAACACCTTTCAATTCAGGACATAGAAGGAAATGCTTCCATGGAATGCGACGGAGAAGCAGTTGAGGAGGTTAATGTATCAGTCGAAGTGATACACAATAAAATTCGGTTATTAGGCTACACTGCATAAACAGTAGGCTTATATCATAAACCAAATCAACACAGCATATCGAAGAAATTTACCAAGAATAATTAATGGGGTCACACGCCAAAAAGGCACCCGGAAATACCCTAAAGCAATTGTCATCGGATCGCCAATAAATGGTACCCACGAGAAAAAAGCCAACCAAAAACCATGTTTCTTGACCTTGAATTCTAACTCACTTAACCGCTCCTCGGACATACCAAACCGCGAAAGCCACTTCAATTGACCCAAACTTCCAATCCAATAATTCGTTAATCCACCAAGACTATTTCCTATTGTTGCCACGACCAAGCAGGTCCAAGGATCAAAATCTTGTGCAAGTAGAATTAGTAAGACACCTTCAGAATTCATAGGAAGTATTGTGCTAGATAAAAATCCAGCAAGAAACAATCCCACATATCCCAATGCGATGAAATCCATTACTACCATTTAATTAAAAAGAAAAGGCTGCTAAAAAAGCAGCCTTCCCAAAGATATTATCTTGAATTACAAACCAAAAGCGGATTTCACTTGATCCACGTAATCCAGTTTTTCCCATGTAAATAATTCAACTTCCATTGATTTTATTGATCCATCTGGAGCTTCAAATGTTTTAGTCACCACTTCATTCTTACGACCCATGTGACCATAAGCCGCCGTTTCCGAATAAATTGGGTTCCGTAATTTCAATCGTTGTTCGATAAAATATGGACGCATGTCAAAAATGGATTCAATTTTCTTTGCAATTTCTCCATCGGTCATGTTGACCTTAGATGTTCCATACGTATTTACAAAAATTCCACACGGCTCAGCTACACCAATCGCGTAAGAAACCTGCACCAAAACTTCATCACAAAGTCCAGCTGCAACCATATTCACTGCAATGTGACGTGTGGCATACGCTGCAGAACGATCCACTTTAGAAGGATCTTTTCCAGAGAACGCTCCACCACCATGCGCACCTTTACCACCGTAAGTATCAACAATAATTTTTCGACCAGTCAATCCAGTATCACCATGCGGTCCTCCGATTACGAACTTACCAGTTGGATTGATGTGGTACTGAATTGAATCTGTAAACAACGGTTGTAACTCTGGTTTCAATTTCGCTTTTACTCGAGGAATAACGATCGTGATAATATCTGATTTGATTTTTGCCAACATCGTTGCTTCATCAGCAAAATCATCGTGTTGCGTTGAAACGACAATGGTATCTATCCGTTGAGGAACATTATCATCCGAATATTCTATTGTCACTTGCGACTTGGCATCAGGACGCAAATAAGGAATGAGTTCCAATTCGTGGTTTCGAATGTGTGATAATTCTTGAAGGATTTTGTGCGCTAAATCCAATGCCAATGGCATGTAATTATCGGTTTCACGTGTGGCATAACCAAACATCATTCCTTGATCACCAGCACCTTGATCTTCTGGGTTTTTACGCTCCACTCCTTGGTTGATATCAGACGATTGCTCGTGCAATGCCGAGAGAATACCACATGAATTCGCATCGAACATGTATTCTGACTTCGTATATCCAATTTTCTTAATTGTCTCGCGCGCAATCTTTTGCACATCGAGGTACGTATTCGTTTTGATCTCACCAGCTAATACTACCTGACCAGTGGTAACCAATGTTTCACAGGCAACTTTTGATTCAGGGTCAAAAGCCATGAATTGGTCGATCAATGCGTCTGAAATCTGATCCGACACTTTATCCGGGTGTCCTTCAGAAACAGACTCAGAAGTAAACAAATATGACATGTTTAATGCTTTAAATTAGAATGCGGCAAAACTACTAAAAAAATGAAAGAAATTCTAAGGGTATCACTGCTTACCAGAATTTTGCATCCCTCCCGGTTGACAACAAGCAGGTAATTTCAAAATGTTCTCTTGACTAGCCTTGAAATCATCTGCATGATACCCTATTTTATTGATGGCTTTCTTGACTTCATCCAACGTAATTTTCTCAGCATTGTATTTCACCGTAACCTTTTTCGTTTCAAGATCCAGTTCAGCAAAACTGACACCTTTCGTGTAGTTCAATCCCTCTTCAATGCGGGTTTTACAATCACCGCATTCAGCCGAAGTCTGAATAACTACAGTTTGCCATTTTCCATTGGATACTTGGGCAAAACTTGATCGATAACCGAGTGTCATCAACGCTAATAGCGTAAAAAGAATGGTTGTTTTCATATATTATTTTTTTCGTTTGATGGCGTACCTAAATCCAGCGTACACATTAATTCCCATAATTGGCCCCCAAATTTCTGTTGCATCAAATTGCGTTCCGAAAGGGTT
>JBILNH010000183.1:0-4817 GCA_044375095.1 Crocinitomicaceae bacterium | reverse complement strand
ATTCCTGAAATGAACAGGCAAAACAACAACTGGCATTCAAACGGATTATTCAAAAAATTTGAACCGATTAAATTGGAGTTTTTATTCGGTGATAAGGAACAAACTAAAAATAACTTATTCTGGACTCCAATTGTAGCAGGAAATTTCTATGACAAATTTATGGTAGGAGCGGCAATTCACAATTTGGGAATTCCACTAAGTAAATGGCAATACCTGATTGCACCAATGTATTCCACTGGACGTAAAATGGTATCAGGAATAGCAGAAGTTTCATACTCCTGCCTCCCTAAAAAAAGCATAAAACTTTCGCGATTCGGTTTATCTGTCAAGTCTTTTAAAATGGATTCAAGTTCACTGATCAGAGCCCAACAAGGAAGTTTCTTAGCCATATCACCTTACTACATGATTAAATTTGGCAATCGAAACAATTCTCCATTCAGTCAAACGGTATTAATTCAAGGAATTGCAAAATACAATCAATACAGCGAACTTAATACAGATTATGTTGGTGGATTCGCCTCTTATTCACTGGGGTACAAAAATCTAGATCATGCGGCAAAAGTAACGCTGAGAACAGACTATATTCGTGCTACAGATATCGAAATGGCAAGGGTTCATGTGACCGGTAGTTACAAATACCGCTATGCCAGAAACCGTATGACTCGTTATGCTGAATTACGTGTTTTTGCCGGAAATGTATACCACATAAACCAACTGAATTCCAATGCATCCAATTACCGTTATTCCTTTTCTCTTAGTGGAACCGACGGCGCGCAAGACTTATTTTTCGAAGATTATTATTTCGGTCGTGGTTTAGTTGATGGTATATGGTCGCAACAACGAGCCGAAAACATGGGTGGCTTTAAGAGTACATCGTATTACGGAACAACAATGAACTGGATGACCAGTGCCAACTTATATGTTCAATTACCTATCCCGAAATTCAATCTAATTGGTCTATTCGCTGACGCAGGATTGTTTCACAACGGGTTGACAACAAATACAGCCATTAATACAGGTTTGGCTGTTCGTCTCGGTGATGTGTTCGGATTGTACTTTCCGTTGTGGATGAGTCAACAATTGGATGATTCATTTGGAAATTCTCGTTATGCGGAGAAAATTCGCTTTACGCTGCGCTTAAACATCGTTAATAAAGGATTGAAAATTAGTGAATTACTTAATTAACACATGAATTTCCTTAAACGTATTCAGAAAGTTCCAACCATCGATCAGTAGCCAGATCCAATTGTTCGACGACTTGAGAAAGACGCTGTCCGGTTTCCATAATTACTTGACCATTTAATGTGCTATCAGACAATTTAGCTGTCAAGTGTTGTTTTTCTGACTCAAGCGCTTCCATTCGTTCTTCAAGTTTTTTAAACTCTTCTTTTTCCTTGAAAGATAATTTTCGCTTTTCCGATAGTTGCTCGACCGGTTGAACAGGAGTCGCAATATCTTTGCTTACTGAGCGCTCTTTTCGCTGATCTGTTTGTTGCTTTTTACGGTAGTCGGTGTAATTACCAAGAATATCCACAATTTCCCCTTGTCCCTCAAATACAAGCAAGTGATCAACCATTTTATCCATGAAATAACGATCGTGAGACACAACAATCAAACAGCCCTGAAAACTTCTCAGGTAGTCCTCCAACACACTTAATACAAAAATGTCAAGGTCATTGGTGGGTTCATCTAAAATTAGAAAATTGGGATTGGACATTAAAACTGTCATAAGCTTTAATCGACGCTTCTCTCCCCCACTTAATTTATGCACAAATTGATAGTGCATCGACCGGTCAAAAAGGAAGCGCTCCAAAAACTGAGCGGCAGAAAGCTGCCTTCCTTTTTCAAGTGGAATAAATTCAGCTATATCGCGTATTACATCAATCACTTTTTTATTTTCATCGACCTTAATTAAATCTTGATTGTAGTAACCGAAAACCACTGTATCACCAATGACAACTTTACCTCCATCCGGATCAATTCTGCCTTGAAGTAAATTCAGAAAAGTTGATTTTCCAGTTCCATTTCTCCCTACAATTCCCATGCGTTCCAATCGTTGAAATGCATAGCTGAATTGGTTAAGAATCACTCGGTCACCAAACGATTTCGATACTTTGTGTAACTCTACTATTTTGGAACCGAGTCGTTCCATTTTCACCGGAATTTCAAGTTCATCTTCCTCAATTCTCTGGCTTGCCGTCTTTTTCGTTTCCTGAAATGCATCGATGCGAGCCTTTTGTTTTGTACCTCGAGCCTTGGGTTGGCGACGGATCCAATCCAATTCCTTTTTAAATGTATTCCGAGCCTTTTCAATTGTAGACTGCAATTGTTCTTGACGTTCAGCCTTTTTTTCAAGGTAGTAGGAAAAGTTACCTTTGTATTTATATAACATTTGATCTTCTAACTCAAAAATGGTATCACACACCACTTCTAGAAAGTATCGATCGTGTGTAACCATTAAGATCGTTGAAGATGATTTGGAAAGAAATTCTTCGAACCATTCAATCATATCCAGGTCAAGGTGATTCGTTGGCTCATCAAGAATTAGAAAATCAGCATTGGAAACCAACACCTGAGCCAAGGCTACCCTTTTTTTCTGTCCACCAGACAATGAACCTACCATTTGGTGGTGATTGTCCAGTTTCAATACAGAAAGAACTTGCTTCACACGGGTCTCTAAATCCCACAATTGAAGTTCAGACATTCGCTCGTAAGCCAATTCAATTCTTTTCTCATCGTTACCCTCAATTGCGTCGTTGTATTCTTTTACAATAGAAAGTTGTTGATCCTCTCCACTAAAAACAGCATCAAGAATGGATACATTTTCAGGTAATTGTTCCGTTTGTTGCATGAATGCAACATGGATATCCTTCCGGTAAGTGATTCGACCGGCATCATAGGATTCCATCTCCATTAAACAACGCAACAAAGTGGTCTTACCATTGCCGTTTTTTGCCACAATAGCCACTTTCTGACCGTGGTCAATACCAAATGTCAAGTCACTAAAAAGTGTTCGCTCACCAAATGACTTGGTAAGTCCTTCTACAGATAAATAATTCATAATTAACGGATACGATTGAGCGAATCAACCAAAGCTTTGTCTTTTCTCACACCTTGAATCCCAAGAAAAATAAACAGAAAAGCTGACGCAAAACAGAAAAAGCCCATTTCCATTGAAATCGACTCCTCCACATTACTCGTTTGAGCTGTCATGAGGTAGGTTGAAAGCGCAATCCATGCTGTTGAAATAAGGTGAACTGAAAATGCAATCCAACCTAACTGAATTTGTCGTTTTCGGTTTTTGAATGAAAAAATAGTGACCATTAACAAAAAGATAATTGCCATTTGTAAAATCCAACTGTAATTAGTGGAAGTGATTTTTTGAGTAACCACATTTTTGGTGTAAAAAGGAGTAACCTGAAGTATATCAGAACCAAAACTTATTTCAAAAAAATGGGACATAAATAAAGGAACGGCTACAAGCAAAACAGCACCAATAAAATAAAACGTTTGAATGCGTTGAATCATAATCTTTTTTGGGTAAAGTTAACAGAGTATAACGACAAGAGAAACGATGCTTCAAAACATTTTAGCATTTTTTTAGATGTGGAAAACCAAAGTCAACATATCTTTGTTGAGTGTTTTACATCACCTTATGATAGTAATACTATTATGATTGTACAGATTAAATTAAATATGCCAGAGAAATCCTATGTTAAGGATCCTCAAGAAACACGTTTGGGAATGGCTATTTTAACATCGAGCATTGACCTTATAGATTCCATTGGATTCGAAAATATCACCTTTAAAAAATTAGCACTCGAAGTAGGTACAACTGAAGCCTCGATATACCGTTATTTTGAAAACAAATACCAATTATTGCTCTACTTGTATGCCTGGTATTGGGCATTGATGAACTACAGAATTACAACCGAAACCTTCCATCTTCATTCGAGTAAAGAAAAATTAGATTATGCCATCAACATGTTGATTTCACGTGAAGAGTCCAACGTGCCTATTTCAATGATAAATCAGCATAAATTGTATTCAATAATTGAAAACGAGGGGATTAAATCTTTACTCACCAAGAACATTGATACTGTAAATCAAACTGGCGCGTTTAGCAACTATAAAGAAATTGTTAGTCAATTGTCGACTTGGATTAAAGATATTTCGCCATCGTTCCCCTACCCTAACATGCTCGTAACTACAATTATAGAAGGCGCCCACATGCAGCATTATTTTGCCGAACATCTGCCTCGTTTGACCAATACAGAGGATAACCAGGATACGGTTAAACAGTTTTATCAACTTCTTTTAACAACAATGTTAAACACATCAAAAAAATGAAATCACCAACTGTATCGCCATGGGTAAGGCTTTCCCAACTTTTGCGGCTTGAAAAAAATGAAGTTTCACAACTCTATATATACGCCATATTTAGTGGCTTAATTGGACTTAGTTTACCACTTGGAATTCAATCAGTAGTTACGTTCATACAAGCGGGGCAAATAAGTACGTCTTGGGTGGTATTGGTAGGACTAGTTATACTCGGGGTAATATTATCCGGTGTTTTACAAATCATGCAATTGCGCATAACTGAAAATATTCAGCAACGCATTTACACTAGGTATTCGTTTGATTTTGCCTATCGTTTCCCTAGGTTACACAGGTTAATGATGAAGGATAAGAATCCGAATGAGTTAATGAATCGCTTTTTTGATATTATTAGTTTGCAAAAAGGAATAGCAAAAGTGTTGCTTGACTTCACCTCATCTTCATTACAAATTATTTTTAGTTTATTGGTACTATCCTTT
>JBILNH010000182.1:0-4844 GCA_044375095.1 Crocinitomicaceae bacterium | reverse complement strand
GTATTATTGGATAAACCACTGTTTGAACAAGTTGTTCTTATTCTGTATTGCGTAGTTGCTGTTGGTGTATCAGTTGCTGTTGTATTCGTCGCCCCTATAATGTTGTTCCATGTAAATCCTCCATCTGTAGACGATTGCCATTGATAGGTAATTCCAGTTCCTAATGATAAACCCGCTGATGATAAATTAACAGACACATTGGAACAACCAGAAGCTGAACTAATTGATGCCGTACCGGCGTTTGGTGTGCCAGAGCATCCCGGCGGAGTTACATAAGTTAATGATACGTTATCGATACTTGCTGGGGGATTAGATCCCACCGAACCGTCATTTCTCCATTGGAAAATCAATCTATACGTATTTCCATTGAAATAAGTACTCGGAATATTAATGGTGACAAGTTGCCATGTTGTGGATGCTTGGTAATTAGTCCAGGTCGTGTTTTGGGTTGCTGCATTAACTGTTCCTGTTGGAGCTGTACCCGACAATGCTAAAGTAGTACCATAAACGGGAGTAACTGAATTCGGAGCTATAGCTACTCTTAGGTGGTCGTAATTCCACTCGCCATTACTTTTCCAATAAAACGATAAAGTAGCTGAAGACGAAGTTGATGGGATCGAAAAGTCTCTGTATATGTGACTCACTCCTGTTACATTATTAGTGTAGCTATTTGGAGGTGGTACAGAAGAGGTATTATTTGTGATGTATGCACTTCTAGATCCAGCGTAAATAGAACCAGTATTTACGACCCATTGATTGTTGGTTGTTGTTGTACTAGTAGTTGCCGTCCAACCATTAGCAGCTGGAGTTGAACCTAACTCAAAACCTCCAACACCCGTGGGATTAATTAGAGTTGTAGTCGTCTGCCCCCACAAACTCCCAATACCCGCAACGAAAATTGCAAGGGTAAGCATTACGGTTTTAAAATACAAAACAGACTTTCTTGAAGCAGCAACTTTTGTACTTTTTTCATTTGAATTTTTCCAAACAGTCCATCTCAGACTGTTTTAAACAATGTAAAATGCTGTTGATCAACTAGATAAAAAGATAAGCAGTCAAGATAGCAGTCAACATCGCGCGCACTGCAGCCGATCGTTGTGGTGTCTTTTGTGACTAGAAAAATTTACGGAAATGGTCCGCGTTGAGCTGGTAATCAAGGCGTAAGTACTTCAAGAAATTGCGTTCTGAGGTGTGTCCGCTGAATTTCATGATCGACTCAGATGGCATTCCAGCGAGAAATTTTAGTGTACAAAAAGTCCTTCTGGCGGTATGTGATGAAACCAATTCCCACTTCTCCACCTTCCGGGAAATGTATTCTTGGTTTTCTTGGCGGATTACCGCAGTTAAACTGGTAATACCGGCGCGTTGACACGTGTTTCTCAAGGTCACGTTAAATTGATGCAGGCGTTTTTCATCGAACGAAGGAAGAAAGCCATTATAGCCCGAAAGAATCCGCTTGAATCTTCCTGAAATGGGAATAACCAAGTGCTGTTGCTTTCGACCGGTACGCGTCTTTTTCGGAATCACCTCAACATTATCGCCATGAATACTTGCCGATTGCAAGGCAGCGTAATCACTAAAGCGCAAGCCTGTTTCGCAGCCAATTAAAAATAAATCGCGTACTATCGCCTCTTCTCCAACCAAAACGAGTTGTTCCAGTTGGTCCAGCTCTTCGTTGGTCAGGTAAACCGTATCCACCTCTTCGCTGTAGGTAACGATATGCGACAACGCAAACGGTTGGACAAATCCGTTATCAAAGCACCATTTCAAAAAGACCTTCAAGTTCTTGAATTGCTTTCCAATGGTATTTACGCTCAGCCCTTTTTTGCCTTTTAAGTTAAGCGCCTGATTTCTCAAGTACTGCTCCAGCAAATGAATCGCTCCACCAGAACGTTGCTTGAACGCATGTAGCGTAAACTCCTGCGCGTAAAAATCTTCGGCAGCTTTGAGGTGTTTGCGCAAGGCGAGGTCATAATCCACCGCATCTTTCACTTGTGCTTTTTTCTCTTTTACAAAATCGTCAAACAGCGACCAGAAATACGACTTTACCTCCCGTGCGCCTTTTAGTAAAAACTGCGCCTGGATAATCCGTTTGAATTCATATGGCAAAGGAATGCGCCGCTGGACCAGCCACTCGTTGTACTTGTTGCTTACTTGCCGAGCTAAAACCGATAAATACAAATTGAATTCTTGAAACTCGGGATGGTCGCGGGACTCGATAAACCGTTGCCGTTCTGGATCCCAATCACTTACACTTGTGCTGATGCCCGTAGACACGCGCAACCGGTGTTCACCATAATTAAATGAAAGAATGATCACCGTTTTGCCTAACGTATGTTTATCCCTTAACGTATACCTCACATCCGCCATACTCGCAAAGCGTGTTAATTCAACAGCAACAGATTTACGTGAAAGAGGGCGCAAGGAGATTGGGTTTAGTTCAGTAAAGGGTAATCATTCAGTGTTGAGCGTGTGTAGATTTTTAGTGAAACGAATATAGGCGAAATTTTAAAAAATCAACGAATAAATTGCGTCAATTCGACCAAACCCTTATTAAACACAAGGAACTTACAGGTTCAGTAGATTAATGATGCGAAGGTTTCAGGGCGGTCTCTATGTTCAATGTTTCAGGTTCAAGGTTCAAGGTTCCAAGCTCATTTACAACTTCCAATCTCAAATCTAGCATCTAGCATCTAGCATCCAGGCACTTCTTTTAGTTCATAATTTGTGCTTCGTCCACCTCTTAAATCCTTTTGTAGAATGTCCTTTTTTATTAAATCTTGAATATCCCGAAGAGCAGTGTCTTGTGAACACTTTGCAATTTTCCCCCATTTCGAGGTAGTTAACTTTCCTTCAAATCCATCGAGTAACCTGTTGATTATCTTTTGTTGCCGCTCATTCAGAATGGTGGTCGAATGTCTTTTCCAGAATGTAGCTTTATACAGTATGTTCGATAACGTTTCATCTGTGGATTGAATCGCATGTATTAGACATTCCAAAAACCACAAAAACCATTCAGTTATATCCGAATTTCCTTTTTGTGTCTTTTCCAGGTTTTCATAATACTGTTTTCTTTCAACTTTAATTTGTGCTGACATGCTGTAGAACCGTCTCATACTTTTGTCAGAACGCGCCAAAAGCATATCTGTAAGCGCTCTTGTAATTCGTCCATTGCCATCGTCAAAGGGGTGAATAGTGACGAACCACAAATGTGCAATTGCTGCTTTAAGTACCAAATCAATGTCGTGCTCCTTTTCAAACCAATCCATGAATTTTTTCATTTCTGGTTCTATCCTGTCCGAACTTGGAGCTTGAAAGTGAACCTTTTCCTTTCCTAAAGGACCTGATACAACTTGCATTGGACCTGTTGTGTCTTTTCTCCAGTCTCCAACGGTTATTTTATATAGATTGCTCCAACCCGACGGAAACAATGCGGAATGCCAACCAACTAATCTGCTTTTCGTTAGTGGAAGATCATAGTGTTGGGTTGCGTCAAGCATCATTTCAACAACTCCGTCAACATAGCGTTCCGATTCTACTGCACCTGAAATATCAATGCCTAGTCGACGAGCAATTGAAGAACGTACTTGTTCTATTTCTAAAAACTCGCCTTCAATCTCAGATGATTTTATAACGTCCAACGTCAACGTATTCAATACCGCTTCGTTCTGTAAATCAAAGCCTAGTGATTCCATTTTACCCACAAGTCTACCCTGCTGATTTCGTGCTTCTCCAAGTTTTTTCATCACTTTCTCGTTATCCCAAGAGAAAGCAGTCCAGTTTTTATTTTCGTGTATGTAAATTCCCATTCTCCGCAAAATATGCGACAAATATAGGGTTTAATTCCAGCAAAACAACACATTCTCCGCAAATTATGCGCCGATTAAGACTGTTAATCTCCGCATGGCCTATTTTTCAAAGGTTCCCTCGATACATTCCTCACTCTCATTCTCACTCTGGTTCTGATTCTCTCCGCCTTCCTCGATACATCCGCCGCGGTGGATCACTCGGTAGGCTGTGTTCATTTTCTTCGCGATCTTTTTCTCGCTCTACGCTTTGATCACTCGCGGCAAGCGATTGGTTGATCGAGTGTCCGCCGCGGCGGATGTACCGAGACAACCAATAGCCTCCCCAAGAAATGTCACGCTTTAACCAAAATCTAAAGTCTATGCTCTAGGTTCTATGCTCTTGCAGGCTGTAAGCAATAAGCTGTATGCTTTAAGCTTCGTTTGTTGGTTAACTGAATCGATTCTTATTGCTTTGAAATCTATCCTTGTTCATTTACTGCATCCCATCTCAAATCTAGCATCTAGCATTAGCTACGTACAACCCCGTATCCCAACTTCGTAGTTTTGTTTATTTTTCAATCCCCAACTAGTTACTGTGTAGCGCACATCAAAAAATCCGTTTTGATTTGCTGTAACCAATTTAAACAAACACACTTATGAAATGCAGCGCTACAACTATGGCGACATGGGAAAAACACCCAGCACGCCACGTCTTAAAAAGGGAAAAAAATTCCCAAATCGAGAAAAATAAAAACCCCTTTCTTTTTTATTTAACAGTTTAATACGAACATTTTAACACTCTGGTCGAATATTCAATTTTGGCACATTTTTCCCTAGCAGGTACGTGCCGTTTAGACCACGGTTAGTTTTTTATTCACGCTATACTATATTTTTATGAAGACATCATTACTATCCTTGTCTCAAAAGTCCAACAGTCTGAGATGGACGATTTCGAAAATTTCAAACGAAAGTAGCATAGAAGCTGCTACCTCTGGTAGTTCAAGTTTGAACATCAAATCCTTAATGCTCACCCTTGCATTTTTTGTTTCGGGGGTT
>JBILNH010000181.1:0-4850 GCA_044375095.1 Crocinitomicaceae bacterium | reverse complement strand
TGATATCAATACTTACCGCTTTTACATTTGGGCTTTTTAACTCTATTGTTTGTTTCTTCTTTCCTGGCTCTGTCCAAGCAGTTTCAATTACTTTACCATAATCGATCACATTTACTTCAATTGGCCCATCGACTTGTCCCACGTTTTTAACCGTAACCCTTGTCCCATTTTCAGATGTCTTGACTTTTGAAAGCTTGTAATCAATATGATTGGTTGTTTGAATCAAATCGCTAAATAGCCAATCAAGTTTTTTACCTGACACGCGCTCAATGACTTCGCGTAAATTCTCTGGTTGTGGATGCTTGAACTTCCACTCATCGAAATAAGTGTGCATACATTTATCAAAAAGTTCCTCTCCCAAATAATCTTTAAGGTAAAAGAAAATTAACCCTGTTTTTTGGTACATGATGATACCGTAATTAGCTGACGAGAAATCGGTAGAATGCGTTTCAATCGGTTGATCTTCTCCAAATTGAGCGATTACTCGGTAGCTAATGTCACCCATGTCGTGGTGATCCAAGTCATTCAAGTGAAATCGGCCATTCAATACCATATCTGAAAGTCGGGTATTGTTCGGATATTTTGTTTGAATGTAGCGCATTTCATTTAAGGTGTTCATTCCTTCGTCCATCCATCCATGCACGCGTTCATTAGAACCAAGAATTCCATAAAACCAGTTGTGGCCAACCTCGTGAACAATGACAACTTCTAATTCTTCTTTCGAACTTGCATTTCCAATTACAGTAACATTTGGGTATTCCATTCCACCACCGGCACTAATTGTACCATCAACCGCTGTTACTTGATTGTATGGATAGTCACCATTCCAAAGTGAGTAATAATACGTTCCGTCATTTAAATACTCACTCGCGTGTTGCCAGGTTGCGGCATTATGCGGAACAAACATTGCCCAAGTGGTTACCATTCTTTTGGAGTGTGGCAATTGTACTTCGCTTTTAAGAACTTCAAAGCGTTTGTCAGCAAACCAAGCGAAATCATGCACATCTTTCTGTATATATCGCACTGTTTTCCAATTTTTTGACGACGGTGGGAAAGCAGTTCTTCCTGTTGATTTTTTAGCAACCAAATCACCAAGTCGTTTTAATGTAGAACTTGAAAGTTGATCCAAAAAGAGTTGTTCGCTTTCCGTTTGAAGGTCCCCTGTAGAGCCAATGACATAATTTTCCGGTAAAGTTATGGACACGTCGAAAGAACCGTATTCGGAATAGAATTCGCCTTGATTTAAATAGGGAATAGCATTCCAGCCATTTTTATCATATACAGCAGGTTTTGGGTACCATTGTGTAATTTGATATGACTGCCCAATATGTCCGAGCCTTGAAATTTCTCCGGAAGGGATAGTTACTTTAAATGGAGTGGCTATTGTAATTTTTCCACCAGGAAGAAGCGGTTGAGCTAGCTTTATTATACAAATGTCACTGTGTTTACTGTCGTAATTCCATTGTACAACTGAATTATTTACCGTAAAGTTCAAGGAGTCAATACTTCCTTTTAATGAGTCTTCTCCGTAATGAAGCAAGAATTCATCATTTTTATAAAGTTGTTTGGCTAATGCACTTTTTTCATCGCGATAGGCATTTGGCCAAAGATGCATATAGATTTCATTAAGCGCATTTGGAGAATTATTGGTGTATTCAATGGTTTCAGACCCTCTCAATACATGCGATTTATCATCGAGTTTGACAAGTATGGTATAATTCACTTCTTGCTGCCAATATTGCGCGTTTGAGGTTGTTATTGAAACAATAAGGAGAATTAAGACTAAAAGCTGTTTCATGATTGCCGAATTTAGAACATAAAAATACCATCAAAAATTAACCGTATAACAATTAGTTGATAAATGGTTAATGGACATGAAAAAAGGCCACCTAACTGGATGACCTTTTCAACATATTTATGCAGCATTAGTTTTTGATGACACGATCGATACGTGTACTGCCGTTTTCAACTGTTTGAATCAAATAAATACCTGAGGTAAATTGAGTTAAGTCGAGTGAAATGTTTTTGCCATTCCATGTTAGTGTTGAATGAACTTCACCTTGTAAGTCAATAACCTTAACTATTGCATTCATATCAACTGTTGATATGAGTTGAATATTTCCTGATGTTGGGTTTGGCGCAATTGAAATGGCTGAAAGTGCAAACTCTGTCAATCCAGCATAATTATCTGTCCCATCACAGTTTTCATCTATTCCATTATCTGCAATCTCCATTGCATCTGGATTGATACCTGCGTTGTTATCGTTGCAATCTCCATCGACTAAAGCATATCCTGATACAGGTGCTTCACACAAGCTTACTGAATTGGATGATCCAAAATTGTCGCCATCATTGTCTTCGTAGTAGGTAATGAAGGTCAATCCATCGTCTACACCATTTAAACAGTTGTTATCCAAACCATCGCAAATTTCTGGAGCACCTGGATAAACAGTGTTTTCTGCGTCATCACAATCGGTATTGTTGGTTACATAACCGGCACCTGGATTAGTACAAGCAACCATTCCTGTATCAAGTGAACTACCGAATCCGTCGTTATCCACATCTACGTAATACGTTGCTGGACCATTAATCGCTACATTATTATCGTTACAATCTGTTCCGTTTAACACATAATTAGCAGGAGGAACACATCCGGTAAATGAAACAGTTGAATTACCATATGTATCGTTATCTAAATCTTGATACCAAACAGAAAGTGGGTTAACAAGTGCATTCACGTCATTACAATCTGTATTGTTTGAAACATAACCTGCAGGTGCCGCACATTCACTAACTACCACCGAAGCATTTCCGAAACCATCTCCATCTGCATCTTGATAGAAATTCTGAGGTGTGAGCGTGTTGAAATTACCAATTAAGGAAACATTATCGTGGCGATAAGTAGCTCCAGATGAAGCCATGTTGGTAATGTAAAATCTAAATTCAACGGATCCAGTTACATTGTCAAATGCTGATGTTAAAAAGACTGTGTCAGTAATTACAGTTCCAGTTAACGGAATGACTTCCGCATATAAATCAGCGACGTAGTTGTCAAGACTTGAACGGACAGTAACTGTAGGGGAACCTCCAGATCCGGAAATACGGTGACTGAATTTAATCATGTTTGCATCAATTCCGAAGCAACTAGAAGGGGTAACTGAAAATCCGAAATACTGCGCAGGATCAATTGCTGCAGAAGTATTGAATCCAGAGTAATTGAATACGTTAAATGCACTTGCACAAACCAAAGACGATCCATTCGCAGCATAATTACTGAACGTTGCATTTGTTGGTTGAGCAGTAACACCTAAAACAGGAGTTGGACAATCATTACCTTGAAATTCGTAAGTGGCTATAATCGATCCCAACGAAGAGGCATCTGCTCCTGAACAATCCTCATCAATTCCGTTATCAGGAATGTCTGTACCATTTGGGTTAACAAGTGGGTTGTTATCGTTGCAATCCAAGTTATTCGTTACGTAGCCTACAGGAAGTGAACACGCTAAAATTGTAGCTGTTGCTGATCCAAAAGTGTCGCCATCTGCATCTTGGTAATAGGTTGTTGATGGTAGTCCAATAGTTGGATTGGTGTCGTTACAGTCGTTGCTGTTTGTTACATATCCAACTGGTAAAGAACATCCAATTGTTGTGGCAGATGGATTCCCAAGTCCGTCACCATCGGTATCCGCATAATAAGTGATTCCTGTTGTAATGGTCAAGTTGATCGTTAGTAAGCTATCGCAACCTGCCGAATTCGGAATGGTATCGAAATAAGTTCCTGAAACAGTATAAGTCTCTCCAAGACTTGGAACGGTGTAGGAGTTGCATGTAGCAACATTTATTGTAGCTGACGTTATACATGAATTTTCAGGGGTTACTGATTCCCAAGTTGAACCACATCTAATTTCATCGATTTCTATATTTCCTGTGCCAGCACTTGCACTTCCTGATTGACGTAAAAAGATAGATGCAAAAGTTGCAAAAGGATTAGTACCCAAACTGTTCGAGACTGTTGGTAATGGTTCAGGCAAAGTTACGTTTGGATTAACGAAAAGGCTAGCTTGAATTGGAGCTACAGATGCATTTAGTTTTATCACAAGTAAAATGGTCTGTCCAACTGGATATTCAGTTGGTCCATATGTTGGTGTTGGAGTTGGGGTTCCGCCTGTTGTATTTTGCACACCAAGTTGATACGTATTCGGGGTAACTCCAGCTTTTATAAAAACACGTGGTGCAAAAATGGTAACATTCGTCCCACTGGTTGCTGAGAATCCGGTGAAATAATCACCAGTCGTTGAAAGCCCAGTAGTATTGGTCACATTAACGAACATCGAGTAATATCCTATTCCTGTAATACCAGTGATTGCTTTGTTAACATCTTCAGAACCCCCAGCAATTAAAGTTGTTCGATTACCTGTTGAATTAGGCAATCCATTGTAATAAAGACTGTTTCCTTGGTTTGATGGAGTTGTTAAGGTTTGTTGCGGAGTTGGATTGGTTCCAGCATTATGAGTTGTCCAGCCATTCGCATTCAATGCACCGCTGAAATTGAACGATTCAATTAACTGAGCTCCAACAAAAAATGGTAATACAAAAAGGATAATTAGTAATTTCTTCATGATGTTATATTTTCTCGTCGTAAAAGTACGAAAGTCAATCCCGAAAACCACCAGTAAAGATTAAACTATTGTTACCATTTGTCAACAAAAAAGCCTGTTGTTTTATTCAACAGGCTTTTTTGCTAATGCATTTGCTCATCCTCTTCGGGATCCGGAGGGAAGAGCTTAGGTAAATCTTTCTTGCCTTGAAGCATATCCATCATATCCTCTAATTGAGAAATGGATAAGTTT